>NZ_JBHTMT010000005.1:0-181710 GCF_042679465.1 Lactobacillus melliventris
TTTTGTTTTTAGTAAATATTTAGACATAAGAAAACCCCCGAATTGGAATCTTTGTCCAATTCCGGGGGTTAACTTCACTGATACTCTACCGTTTTTTGTATTTCACAATTTTAGTCTAACAAGTCAAACTTAAGCGTTGCCAGGTTATGACCTTCATTGACCATGTTACCCAGCAGTTCAATAGTGTTGTGGTAAACTTGATCAGCCATTTTTTGGTTGGCTGCAGTTAATAAATCTTCAGCTTCTTTGCCTGATAGACCTGCAACTTTTTTATCAGTTTCGTGTTGAATGAAGTGACATTGTGCCAATGATTTTTGCTCAAAGTCATTTTCTAGTTCACCGTAGACTTTAAAGTTAGTGTCACCCAATTGTGCTGTTAATTTGTTTAACCAGAAAATCTTGTTCAAATCGAACTTTGGCCCGGTTTGGAAACTGGCTGGTGTGTCGTTGACATTCGTGTAGAATGGGACAAAGCTGTTAAAGGTATTTGGACCAAAGCAAAGCCATTGCACGCCAGCAATTTCTTCAGGGACATCATTTCTAACTTGGAGAATATGAGTTTCGAAGTTGCGGTTAAGGGCAATTGGACGGTAAGTTTTCTTTTGTTCAGGGGTACCCTGATCACCATAAGGATCAAATGGCGTATCTTGATAGTGAGAACTCTCGATAAAACAAATATCCTCAATACTAATCTTACGGTTTGCGTGGCAAATGAATGGTTGATCTTGATCACTTGGTTTGCCGCCAAATTCTGGATCAAAGTAATTGTGAACAAACCAGGCACGTGGATTGTTGTAATGAGCATCTTTAATAGTTGAGCTACCAAAGATATGCCGCATGTTGTAACCTTCGCGGTCAGGATTTAAGTGGTATTCCTTAATCAAGTCTTCTAAGGTGTCATCAGCTAAGAAGCCATCTTTACCAAAGTGGAATTCGTCGATATTCAAACGGTTAGGAGCAACAACGTAGGCGTCATCAGGGATGCGGCGTGCAATCCAGTGGTGGCCACCAATTGTTTCCAGGTACCAAACTTCATCATGGTCGGCAAAAGCCATACCGTTCATTTCGTAAGTACCATATTTTTCCAGCAAATAACCGATCCGCTTAACGCCATCAAGAGCGCTGTGAATATAAGGCAATGTTAGAGTAACAAAGTCTTCTTCTCCTAGGCCACCCTGGGCAAGAAGTGGGTCAATTCCTTGTATACGTGCATTTGTGGTAATAGTTTCAGTAGCAGTCATTGCTACGTTTTCTGAGTTAATTCCGGCTGCACCCCAGATGCCGCTTTCGCCAGAGACATCAGGTGCACTGGTATAACGTAAAGGCTTTTCCGCTAAGTCTGCATCATCAATCTTTTGGTGACTAATAACACTTTCATAATGCTTTGGTTGTTTTTCCGGTGTAATAAGTTCAAAACCTTCAGGAATTATTTCACGGCCACCGTCTTCACTTCTGGCAATCATAGCTGAGCCGTCAATGGTGGCATTTTTACCGACAAGAATAGTCGTACATTCTGCTTTTTTCATCTTATCTGTCCTTTCAAATTACTTAATCTATATTGTATTAAAAAAGGCGGGCTGTTTGCAAAAAAATGAGTAAACTTAAACCTAAATTATTATTACTTTTACGAAGTTGGGATTTTAACTAAATTCTGATTTATGATTGGCAAAAAATGTAAAAGATGCTTTACTAAAAAAGTCAAATAAGTTTGACAGGAGAGTGAATTAGTGAAAAATAGAATTGCTCAATTGCGTAAAAAGCAGAGGTACTCACAGGCTCAATTCGCCGCAGCCGCTCATGTTACTCGGCAAACAATCAACGCCATTGAAAATGATAAGTATGACCCATCTTTAGGATTAGCTTTTTACTTGGCGCAGATATGAGGGGTAACGGTTGACGAATTATTCTTATATGAAGGCGAGAATTAAAATGATTAATACTAAGAAAAACATAGTTTATGGTGCGTTTTCATACTGCTACCTTGATTGGCAAGAAAATCGGTAAACAACTTTTGTGCTAGGTCGCTGTGGCATTGCCCGCATCGGTGAAATGAAAGAAATAAACTAATGACTATAGAAAAAACTTTAGAAGAAAAACTGCAAGCTGACTTAACAAAGATCACGCACGAGTCACAAAACAGCACTTTTGTTGGTGATAGTGCAAAATTTGAGCAAAAAATTTTTGTCAAAGTCTTTGCACAAGCAGGAAAATTTTTAACTGAAAAAGCTGTTAACGAGCAACTAAATACTCGGGTATTAGACTCTTTTGTTGTCAAACAAACGCAACAATTTGTTTTGGTCATGAAAGATTTGGCGCCTTCTGATATTAAAGAAGAAATTACTCCTGATATAGCATTTAACTTGGGCATAGAATTGTCTCACTTCCATCAAAAAGTCAAACCTTTTTCTGGCATATACCAAAATAATCAACTATTAAATAAGGCAAAACGCGACATTTATAGCTTAAATAAGCCTGAAATCAAAAACAAGCTGCTGAAATTGCTGGCACAGTTTACAGCCGAAAGAGTAGATATTGAAAAAGATTTAGCAGTTCATGCAAATACTGTTTTACACGGAGATGTCGGCTTGCGCAATTATAAAATCGTTGCCGGTCATCTTAGTTTAATTGACTTTGAACGAGCACGCATGGGAGTAAATTATCAAGACTTCATCAAGCTTTTTTACCAGGACTTTGGTTTAAATAAAGAATTAATCGTTTCTTTTTTCAAAGGATATGAAAAGTGTGGTCAGAAAGTTGCAGTTGCTCCAGTAACACAGGTCTTTCTCATTTTTATCACTGCTATTGGAATTATGAAGTATACAGAAAAGATTGTAGATAAGCCATTTGAACAAATCGGAAAACAAATGCTTGCAACTTGCAGTTCATTTCTAAATACAGGGAGTTTGAATGAGAGCCTGACTAACATGAATGCTATTATCCTATAAAAATAAAAAAGCATCTTCACGCAAGAAGATGCTTTTTTGGGGTAAATAGAATTGTCTCAAGGGTAAAGACAATTTCATTTACGTGATATTTGCAGTTTGAGTATTTTGTTTTGCTTTTCTATCACCTCCTTTAAGTAAAAAGTTTAGAATTGTTGCGGATAAGCTAGTAATCACGATGCCGTTGCTTAAAAACAATTGCACAGTAGCCGGTAGATTTTTGAAAAATTGGGGATAAATAGTAACACCGAGTCCAAGTCCAATTGAGATAGCAATAATTAAGACATTATTATTGTCACTGAGATCAACTTTGGCCAGTGTTTTGATACCTTGAACTGCAATCATAGTGAACATTACTAGCATGGCACCGCCTAAAACTGGGGTAGGGATGATAGTTACCATTGCCCCAATTTTAGGTAACAAACCCATAGCCATGAGTAATCCACCGGCCCAGTAAATCGGACGTTTAGTTTTAATACCTGATAATTGTAAAAGACCGACATTCTGCGAAAAAGTGGTATAAGGAAAAGCGTTGAATAAACCACCAAAAATCTGAGCTATACCTTCTGCGCGGTAGCCTTTTTTCAAATCTTCTTCAGTTACGTCATGGTGTAAGAGGTCACCGATGGCGAAGAATACGCCGGTTGATTCGACCATTGAGACTAAAGCTATGATGATCATTGTCAGACTGGAAGACCATTCAAATTTCGGTACTCCAAAATAGAAAAGTTGGGGTAAGTGGAACCAAGATGCTTCCATTACGGGAGTGAAGGAAACGAGTCCCATGCAAGCGGCAATAATAGTTCCGGCAACAAGACCGATTAAAACAGAAATTGATCTGATAAATCCTTTAGTCCAAATTTCTAATGCCAAGATGATAAACATCGTGCAAAAGGCTAGAAACAGGTTTTGACCACTGCCAAAACTTTTAGCAGCTGAATTGCCACCACCCATGTTTTGAATTGCGACCGGAACGAGGGTTAATCCAATAGTAGTGATTAACGTGCCTGTTACCACTGGGGGAAAGAATTTTTTGATTTTAGCAAAAATGCCTGAGATTAAAACTACGAAAATACCGGCAACTATAATGGCACCATACATGTCGTTGATTGAAAATTTTTGACCAATCATTTGCAAGGGGGCAACTGCTTGAATGGCGCAGCCTAAAATGACTGGAAAACCAATACCAAAGTACTTGTTGCGCATTAATTGTAATAGCGTAGCTAGGCCGCACATGAAAATGTCAATTGAAACAAGGTAAGTCATTTGTGCAGGAGAAAATTTTAATGCATTTCCAATTAACAGAGGTACCGCAACAGCACCGGAATACATTGCTAACAGGTGCTGTAAACCTAAAACAGCTGCTTTTTGCTGACTAACTTCTTTTTCTGTCATTAGTTTTCTCCCACAAAATGTACTTGATTGTTAGCTAAACTAGCGATTTCTGCCAATGCTTCAAGGCGATAGCCGTGTTCTTTAAGCCAGTCGCTGCCGCCTTGGAAAGTTTTGGCGACTACGATACCAACACCAGCTACCTCAGCACCAGCCTGGTTAGCAATATTAATCATGCCTTTAACTGCTTCACCGTTTGCCAGGAAGTCATCAATAATTAACAGGTGATCATCATGGTGCAGGAATTTTTGTTCAACACAAATTTGATTAGTGACTTTCTTGGTGTAGGAATAAACATCTGCCCAATAGACAGCATCATTAAGTGTAGCTGGCTTTTTCTTGCGGGCAAAAACCATTGGCACATGTAATTCATAGGCTGCCATTACTCCAGGGGCAATTCCGGAAGCTTCACAGGTCAACACCTTTGTGACACCACTATCCTTAAATAGTTGACTAAATTCTTCTCCGACTTTCTTCATTAGTTCGGGATCTACTTGATGATTTAAAAACGAATTAATTTTTAAAACGTTACCGGGTAGAACTTCTCCGTCACTGCGAATCCGGTCTTCTAATAACTTCACTTTTTCCTCCTTCAACACAAAAAGGGCTTTTCCTACCAAAACTATGGTAAAAAAAGCCCTTTAAACCAGTATTTTAACTACTTTAAATGCATATTATCCATAGTTCAGAATTTACGGTTCTGAGTAGAAACTGCCGACCACATTACGGCAATATATAGATTTTTATTTTGCTATTGCAAGCATTGTAACAGAGTCGCATAATATGTGCAAGATTAATTTTAAATGAAATTGCGAATTATATTCAGTAAGAAGACATAAATAATTCGTAAAATCATTCATTAGAGCTAAAAAATTATTGACCACTGCTGCATTTCTTAGTAAAGTTGATATAGTATGAATTTAGTGAGTAAAGGAGCTTGGATGTCGGTGAAAAAGAATATTAGTGATTTTGATGAAATTATTGTGCTGGATTTTGGTAGTCAATATAATCAACTAATCACACGCAGGCTGCGGGATTTTGGGATTTATTCCGAGTTGTTGCCCCATGATATTAGTATGGATAGAATAAGGCAGATTAGTCCTAAGGGAATTATCTTTTCAGGTGGGCCCAACAGTATTTATGACCAAAATGCCTTGAAAGTAGATCCTGCAATTTTTAAGTTGGGCATTCCTATTCTGGGCATTTGTTACGGGATGCAACTCATGACTTCTTATTTAAACGGCAAGGTCGAAAAAGCTGCTAATTCTGAATATGGTCGTGCCGACATCGAAGTTGAAGATACTAACTCCGTTTTATTTGCTGGATTGCCCAAAGATGAATACGTGTGGATGAGTCATGGTGATTTGGTCACTGGTGCGCCTGCTGGTTTTGAAACGGTTGCTTCAAGTAAAAATTGCCCGATTGCTGCTATTGCTAACGATCAAGTCAAAATGTATGGCATTCAGTTCCATGCGGAAGTGCGCAATACGCAGTATGGTCTTGATATTTTGCGTAATTTTGCCTTTAAAGTTTGCGGTGCTAAAGCTGACTGGTCAATGACCGATTTTATTGACTTGCAAATTGCTGAAATTAGAAAAACTGTGGGGGATAAGAAAGTAATTTTAGGTCTATCTGGTGGGGTAGACTCCAGCGTCACGGCGACTCTTTTACACAAAGCGATTGGCAACCAGCTGACAGCTATTTTTGTGGATCACGGTATGTTGCGCAAAAATGAAGGCGATGAAGTAATGGCTGCCTTGAACCGTGATTTAGGCGTTAACATTATTCGAGTAAACGCTCAAGAGCGCTTTTTGAATAAACTCAAAGGTGTCACTGATCCGGAGCAAAAGCGTAAAATCATTGGTAAAGAGTTTATTGAGGTGTTTGCCGACGAAGCAAAGAAAATTACGGATGTGGACTTTTTGGCTCAAGGCACCCTTTACACCGATGTGATTGAGAGTGGCACGAATACTGCCCAGACAATTAAGTCGCACCATAACGTTGGTGGGTTACCTAAGGATTTACACTTTAAACTAATTGAACCTTTGCGCAAGTTATTTAAAGATGAAGTACGTGAACTAGGTGAAAAATTAGGCATTCCGCATGATTTAGTTTGGCGGCAGCCATTCCCGGGACCTGGTCTTGGCATTCGCGTTATTGGCGAAGTAACGGAGGATAAACTCAAACTGGTGCGTGATAGTGACGCAATCCTGCGAGATGAAATTAAAAAAGCCGGTTTACAGGAAAAAATATGGCAATACTTCACCGTTTTACCTGGTATCAAATCCGTGGGCGTGATGGGTGACGGTCGCACTTACGACTATACTATTGGTATTCGTGCAGTTACATCAATTGATGGGATGACCGCTGATTTTGCTCGCTTGCCATGGGACGTTTTGCAAAAAATTTCAACGCGTATTGTCGACGAAGTGCCCAACATTAACCGTGTAGTCTATGATGTCACCAGTAAACCACCGTCAACGATTGAATGGGAGTAATATGATAATTTAGCTCTGCTAGCTATTAGGCTTTCAGAGCTTTCTATTTTTATTGACAGTTTTTACAGGTGAGTACGTTTAATATTTTTAACTTATAAAAATGAGTTAGAAATAGTATCTTTAGTTGTTTAAAAGAAAGTTAATATCATAAAATGTTATTAAAGATTGCATTAATGTGAATTTTTGAGGAAAATAATAGTATAAATGCGTATTACTAAGGGAGGTGTTTTTAATGGTAACGAGATTAGACATAAATCCACGTACTTTAGCTTATTACATTGACAATTCTGGAGTTTCTAAAGATTATTTAGAAATGAAAGTTCAGAACATTGATGCTTTTTTAGACGGCAGTAAAACCCCCACTTTTAATCAACTTTCAGAAATTGCTAAACTTATTGATGTTCCGACTGGTTTGCTGCTTCTTTCAGATCCAGTTGATACCGATAAAAGTACGCTCAAATTTAGGACGATTAATTCAAAACGGATTGAAAAGATTAGTAATGAACTTAGAGATACGATTGTTGAAATGCAAACAAAACAGGATTTTCTGCGAAATGAAATTGATTATCAACTCGATTTTATCGGAAAATATTCAATTAAAAATGATTACCAGCAAGTTGTAGATGATATTCGTAATTATCTCGATATTCCAATTAACTATCAGAAAAATGCGGGAAAGAATAAGAATGCGTTGAAATATTTTAGAGATAAAATGAGTCAAATAGGCATTTTTATCTTCTTTAATGGATCGGTAAAAAGCAACACGCATCGAAGTTTGTCGCTAGAAGAATTCAGAGGCTTTGTCTTAAGTGACAAAAAAGCTCCCATTATTTTTGTTAATTCTAAAGATAGCGAAGCAGGTCGATTATTTACACTTGTTCATGAATTAGTTCATCTTTTTCTTGATCAGGAAGAAATATTCAGTTTAGTTGATACAGGATCATACAAGTTTGATCCCACGGAAACTTTTGTTAATAGAGTTACAGCGGAAATATTGCTGCCAAATGAAGAAATTAGAAAACTAAGTAGCTATGATATTGAATTTTTAGCTCACGAATTTCCTGTTAGTAAATTTGTTATTGTACGTAAATTGTATGACATGAAAATTTTGACAAAAAATGAATATGATGAAAAAGTTTCACAGCTAAAAAAAGAATTTGCGAAAATTCCACGTGATAAAAAAATCAAGGGTGGAAACTATGATAATAATATCAGATTTCGCTTTGATCAGACTTTTGTGCATTATATTGAAAATGCAATAAAACAAAATAAGATTACTTATACGGATGCTTTTAATATTGCTGGTGTCAGTTATAAGTCGTTTAAGATTCTGACGGGGGGCAGAATGTAATGGAAAAATATTTGCTGGATACTAATATCTATATAAATTTTTATGAACGGTATTATCGGGTAAAGTATTTTCCCAGTTTTTGGGCTAAGCTACCTGCCATTTTAAATAAATATGTTGTCATTCCCGAAATTGTGGTCGATGAAAACTACCAAGCCCCTAAATTTAGAAAATGGTTGGATAAAAATTATTTAAAAGAAATAATAAACCATAAAAACTATGCAATACAATGGGCCAAAGTACTACAATATATTGACGACTGTGAATATTATAAAGATGAAGCTTTATCAGCTGACAGAGGATGGGCACATGAGAAAATTGCAGATCCTTGGCTTATTGCTATTGCAAAAGAAGAAAATTTAACCATTGTAACAAGTGAAATTCGGAATCCTAATTTGCACAATCCAAATGGTAATAAGGCCGCAAAAATACCTGATGTGTGCGATGACTTAGATGTTGATTGCATTGACATGAATGATTTCTTTGAGAAAATCAATTTGTGCATTTGAATTTTTAGATCGAGATAGTTATTTACTAAACTAAAAATAGCAAGAGTTGAAAAACAATCAGAACATAATAAGTTGAGAACAAATTGGTGCTAAACTGATTTGTAAAAATTAAGTTTGTTCTGATTGTTTTTATATATAAATCTTTGAAAAAAGGAGCAGCAAATACATGAATAAAAATACATTATTTCAACATGGGACTATGCAAATGCTGGTTGAAGGCCTATTGGGAGGCACTTTACCGCTATCAGAATTGTTAAAACACGGCAATATTGGTATTGGAACGGGTGATGGCGTTGATGGTGAATTAGTAATATTGAATGGTGTCGGTTACAAAATAGATGTTAGTGGTTCGGCTGTGAAACTGCCAGATGACTTTAAAGTGACTTATGCTGACGTTAGTTTTGCGGATTATCACAAATTCAAAAGCTATCAAAATGTCGAATTGACAGAAATGCTAAAAGATGTTTTAACCAAAAATAACGCTCAAAATCAATTTTTCGCAATATTGACTAAAGGTGTCTTCCAAAAAATTCGTACAAGGTCTTCCAAAAAGTCACATAAGCCATATCCATCTCTGGGAGAAATAGCTGAAAATCAAGTGGAGTTTGAAGCTGAAAATATTTCAGGCACAATGATTACTTATTACACACCAACTGTTTTTCAAGGTGTCGGAGTTTCAGGATTTCACAATCATTTTTTGGCAGACGATTTAAGCTTTGGCGGTCACATTTTGGCAGCAACGATGAAAGATGTAGTAGTCAGCGTTCAGCCAATAGAAAACTTTGAACTGCATTTGCCAGTTGATAATCAAGAATTTTTAAATGCCAACTTAAGTGACACCAGCAACTTGGATAATGTTATTTCGAAGTCAGAATAAATTTATTAGTAAGATGAAAATAAAGAGTGTTCAACTATAGTTAAAACTATAATTGAGCATTTTTAATGACTCAAATTTTTAAAAAATAGAGTAGCTAATAATTTTGGCAATATACTTCAGAAAGTAAGAATTTGCCAAAGAAATAAAAAAAGAAACTTTTAATTACTGTCATTACTGTAAACCAACAAATCAAAAATTAAATACTTTTAAACTAATTTCTTCATAGGAATTAGTTTTTTTATTTATAATCAGCCATTATATTTTGCCTGCTAATTTGACACCCGTACTCATTCATTTTATTATTAGATAAATTTAATAAAATTGATTTAGCATAAAATGAAAGACGCAAGCACATGACATTAAAGGGACTGATTGGCTCCAATAAACAACGAGCAATTTTTATTATCTTACTTTATTTTATTTTCGCTGCTACCGGCTCACTTGACCAATATTTTTTTCAATTTGCAGTTAACGGACTAAGCGTTGGCAATTTGCCCATTTACATTCGCTGGCAATTAATTGAATTTATTCCGGTAGTTTGTGGTGTATTTATTCTGCCTTTAGCGACTTTCCTTTTTAACGCACAGATTCAGGAATATCTTGATCAATTAAGAGGACAAATGGTAGACCATTTTTATACTGAAAACGATGCGACAGTGGCACAAATGCAGAACTATCTGCAAAGCAATCTCGATACTTTAACCAACGATTTTGCTCTGCCGTGGGTTAAAGTTCTTAGCAATTTATTCATTATCTTGCTTTCTGCCGGTGTCCTTTTTAGCTTAAATTGGTCTTTTGTTTTACTAACTACAATTTTTGTTCTAATTGATTTAAGCTTACCCAAAATAATGGCGCGCATGACTTCAGTGGCAAGTAGAAAAGTGATGCAAAATACTAGCACCTTTTTAACAGGAATTGGCGAGTGGATCAATGGCTTAAATGAACTGCGGCGGTATCATGCATGGACGGTCCTAAATAAAGAAATGAGCAGCTACGCTGAGAAGTTAGAAAAAGCCAAAGTCAATCAAACCAATAAAAACTGTGCTTCCAATACAATTAATGGAATTGGCAATACCCTAGGGCAAATGTCGATTGCCTTTTTAGCGGGCATCCTATTTTTAACTGGTCAAATAAAAATTGGGGCGGCATTAGCTTCGACTTCTTTTGCTTTTGGTATTTTTTCAGCTGTATCCTCTATTACAAGTGCTGCGGTCAAGATTAAGTCTACTAAAAATATTAATCAAACTACGGCTAGCTTGATTTCTAACACCAAATCCAAACCGAATGGGTCATCTGCTCAAATTGCCCAAATTGAAATTAAAAATTTGGCGCTTAAATATCCTAATGGTCCAATAATTGAATATCCCGATTTTGTGATCAATAAGGGTGAAAAAGTTTTGCTTACAGGTGACAGCGGAACAGGCAAGTCAACACTGCTTCAAGCTCTTTTGGGTAAGATCAGGCCTTATCAAGGTCAAATTATTTTTAAAAATAATGCGGGGCAGATTTTTCAACCAAATTTAAACCGGATTAGTTACATTGCTCAAGATCCGCAATTGTTTCCAGGAACAATTGCGGAAAATATCGTGATGTTTCACCAGCAGTTGTTGGATCAAGTACCTAATTTAATTAATAAAGTGCAATTGCAGAGCGACATTGCGAGATTTCCCCAAGGGACTGATACCCAAGTTGATTTGGATAAAAATAATTTATCCAGTGGTCAAAGGCAAAAGATTATCCTTGCCAGATCAGAAGTTTTCGCTGACGAAATTATTTTGCTGGACGAAGCGACAAGTGCCATTGATAGTAAAGCAACTAAGCAAATTATTGCTGAACTTGTTCACACTAATAAGACTTTGATCATGATTGCTCATAATCTTAATTCTGAAGTTAAAAATATGTTTGATAAAACGATTCGGTTAGCAAGCCAGAAGGAGAGAAACGATGACTTTTAAAAACTTTTTTCATTCCAATCGAATTCGTTTCATATTCATGGTGCTTTTTAGCCTTTTGCAACCCTTTGTTTTAATCGGGGCATCTTACTTAAATATGTGGGAATTTACCGCCTTGCGCCAGCATGACGGTCAAGCGTGGCTGTTAATCATCATTTTTACTACATTAGCTTATCTTTCGTCGTATGCTTTTGACTGGGGTTCTGAATATTTACTGACACGACAAGTTCAAGAATTTAATCACACTTTAAGAAGCAAAATAGTAAGCCACGCCTATCATGACCGTAAAAATTATCAAACTTCGCAAGTTAAAAATCGCCTGACTAATGATCTTAATACGGTTAACAATCAGTCCTTTAATTTAATTCCGGTCATTTGTAATTTTCTAGGCTATATTCTTTTCTCCGTAATTGCCCTGCTGACAATGCACTGGAGTCTATTGCTACTTATCTTAATTTCGGTAGCCGTTTCCCTGATTTTGCCTAAAATAATTGAAAAGCCGTTGCAAAAAGCTACGGAAAAAGTATCTCATCAAAATAGACAATATTTGGATCTGATTGAAAAATGGCTAAGCGGTATTGCTGAATTAGAGCGGTATCTTGCCGGTGATAAATTAACTAGCGTAATGCACAAGGGCGCGCAAGATTTAGAAAAAGCCAACCTCAAACAGACAAGGGAACAACAAATTCTATCCATTATTACTAACGGTGTTGCGCAAGTTATGATCCTGATTTTGTTCGTCTGGACTGGTATTTTAATTAAAGGCGGTCTGGTTACGTTTGGTGCAATTGCAGTTATTGGTAATTTTAGTCATTATATTTCACTAGCAATCGAATACTTGCCATTCTATTTTGGCTTAATTAAGGGTACCAGAACTTTGAGAGACAAAGTTACCGCAGCAACTGTACCAATAAAAACTGATCAGCAAAAGTTAGGAACACCTGTTGCTTTTAGTACAAAAGATTTGGCAATTAGTTTTCCTAATGGTGAAACTTTAAAATTCCCTGATATCACAGTCAATTATGGTGAAAAAATTTTACTATCAGGTGATAGCGGTACAGGCAAGTCAACTTTATTTAAGCTGCTTTTAGGGATTTTGTCACCGAGTTCGGGGAAAATAGCATATAAGGATCAAGACGGGAAAGTGATCAAGCCTGATTTAGCTAAAATCGGCTACATTGCACAGGATCCTGTTTTATTTCCCAGCACAATAAAAAATAATATTACAATGTTCAATCCCAAATTAGACTTGCTGGCCGAACCTGCAGCTCTAGCAGTAGGTTTGGGCACAGATATTGCCAAATTTTCTAATGGCTTGAATACAGAAATAAACTTGCAAAAACTAAATGTTTCTGGCGGCCAAAGGCAAAAAATAATTCTTGCGCGCTCGCAAATACATGACAGTAAAATCTTACTGATTGATGAAGGCACAAGTGCAATTGATCAGGCAGGAACCAGAGCAATCCTGCAAGAACTCCTTAAAATGCCAGGCACTGTCATTTTTATCGCCCATAATTTTGATAAAAACCTGCAACTGCTGTTTGACCGCGAGATTCATCTAAGTAAATAGTGATAGTTAAAAGGCGTTAATCAAATTTTTGATTAACACCTTTTTTTATTGTTTCAGTGTGGCAACTGAATCGCGCAATTTCATCTCAGGGTGATGTACCACTGAAGCAAATTTCTTACCATTTATTAAAGCTAAAATTCCTTTGCCTGCCTCTTGACCAACGGAAGTTCTCTGATAATTCATAGTCGTCAGGCTAGGGTTTAAGTAAGCAGATGAATCGTAGTTATCGAAACCAACTACAGAAATATCCTGGGGAATTTTGATTTTTAGCTTTTTCAATTTGTCAATGACTAAAACAGCTAATTCATCATGATAACATGCTATTGCTGTAGGCGGTTCGGGACTATTTAAATAGATATCAATTTTTTTACTAATGACTGAAAAAGAATCATGCGAGCTATACATAATTAAATTGCTACTTGCTAAATTAACATTATTTTCCTGATAAGCAGCGATAAAGCCCTTCATCCGTTCGACCCCTTGAAGATCGTCTGTTTGAAAAATACCTAAAATTCGGCGATGATTTTGCTGCAATAAATAAGTTGTCAATTCATTTTCTGACTCTCTATCCGAATTCACAATAGCAGGAAAATTAAATTCAGGGTACTCCGCATTAATGAACAACAAGGGTATTTTACTTTTTTCAATCCGGCGGTAAATATCCGCATTTTGACAAGGCTTGGCACTTTCACTGGGTTCAACGATTAAACCGGCCACTTGCGAATCAAGCATTTTAATCAAACTTGACCGTTCAGTTTGAGGATAGTTATGAGTATTAGCTAAAAGCAAAGAATAGCCCTGTGGTTCAATTTCCGAATCAATTTGAGCAATAATCTTGGGAAAAATGTAATCTGCAATGTGAGTACAAATTAATCCGATGGTTTTGCTTTGTGGATTGGCTTGCCATTTTTTATTCCAATCCTGGATGTACATTCCGCTTCCTTGGACTTTGTAGATTAAATGCTCATTTTGCAATTCAGTTAAGGCTTTCCTAACAGCGTAACGAGTGACCTTAAAGCGGTGCATTAACTCGTCTTCTGTGGGTAATTTTTGGTTAACTTCGTAATTACCAAAAGTTATTTCATTTTTAAGTGTTTCCACAACTTTTATGTAATCGCTTTTCATTGTGTAACCTCCTAAAATTCATTTGAATAAATTTTAGCTAATATTGTTAAAATCCATGCTCTTTTAATTAAAATCATAACATAGTTCAATTTTAAAAGGTAACTTATATTTATTTTTTGCTGAACTATTGGCATTTTTATAAAGAATAAAGGTATAAATGTAAACAATAAATTTCTGCTGAAAAAGCCCAATAAAAACAAATAAAATTTCTAAAATAGCTAAAATGCCGTGAAATTAAGAGTTTAGAAAGCTTAAAAATTTTCAAAAACATTCGAATGAATTTTTAAACCTATTGAATTATTCAAATAAAAAATATATCATGAAAGTGCTTTCCGAAGAAAGCTAAGGATAGAATTCTACCGTAAGGAAAGAGGCGTTTAAATGAACATTACTAAAATTGTTCAACTCATTCAAAGGGGGCAAACAGCATTAGGAATTGAATTCGGTTCTACACAAATTAAGGCAGTTTTAATCAGCCCTGATTTTCAGCCGCTGGCTTCTGGCAGCTTTTCATGGGAAAACAGATTGCAAGATGGCATTTGGACCTATTCTGAAGGAGATATTTTTACTGGTTTAAGGCAAAGTTATGCCCAGTTAGCCGCTATGGTCAGCAGTAAATATCATGTCAAAATTGAAAGAATAGGAGCCATAGGTGTTAGTGCAATGATGCACGGCTATTTGGCCTTTGATACTAATGGCAAACTGCTAGTCCCATTCAGAACATGGCGTAACACTATTACGGAAGATGCAGCAGAAGAACTAACCAAGCTATTTAACTTTAATATTCCTTTACGTTGGAGTATCGCTCATTTATATCATGCGATACTGCAAAACGAGCATCATGTTAAAGATATTGCTTACATCACAACTTTAGCTGGTTATGTTCACTGGAAATTATCTGGTGAAAAAAATATTGGAGTTGGGGACGCTTCAGGAATGTTTCCAATTGATAGTGATGGTCAGTTTGACCAAACATGTCTTCGCAAATTTTCCAGTTTAGAAAAGGTGAAACAGTATCCGTGGCAAATCGAAGATATTTTACCTCAAGTTTTAAAAGCTGGTGAAGTTGCAGGTTATTTAACTGAAAAAGGTGCTGCTTTACTTGATCCAACTGGTACTTTAGAAGCTGGTAGTGTTATGGCACCACCTGAAGGAGATGCTGGAACCGGCATGATTAGTACCAATAGCGTTAGACGGCGTACAGGAAATATCTCTGTGGGTACATCAGAATTTTCGATGGTTGTTTTAGATAAGCCTTTGCAAAAAGTTCATAGGGACATTGATATTGTGACAACTCCTACAGGACTACCGGTGGCAATGGTTCACATAAATAACTGTTCTTCAGATATTAATGCTTGGTCGCAGGTCTTTCGCGAATTTGCGGGCATATTAGGTAAAAATATTAGTGCAGACGAACTATTTAGCACTTTGTTTTTAGATACTACAAAGTCAGATCCTGATGCCGGTGGCATAGTTAACTATAGCTACTTTTCAGGTGAGCCGGTAACGAAGACAACAGAGGGAAGGCCGTTGCTAATTAGAACACCTAACAGCAAATTTACTTTAGCTAATTTTATGTTGGCACAGCTTTATTCAGCTTTTGCACCACTCAAGATTGGAATGGATATTTTAACTAATGAGGAGAAAGTGACAACGGATGTCATGATTGCTCAAGGTGGACTATTCAAGACGCCTGTTGTGGCTCAACAAGTTTTATCTAATGTTTGAATATGCCAATTTCCGTTATGACTAATGCCAGTGCTGGCGGTCCTTGGGGCATGGCAGTTTTAGCCCAATATGTATTATCTGGTGCTCAAGAAAAGATGGAGGATTACTTAGATGAGAAAGTCTTTGTTAATTCGGAAATAATGACACTGAGTCCTGAACAAAAAGGAGTTGCAGGTGCTGCCCACTACATTGAGCGTTACCGTTCGGCTCTATCTTTGGAAAATTCAGCGTCTATTTTGAAAGATGAGGAACGTTAAATGCTGGAGCAATTAAAAGAAGAAGTTTACAAGGCTAATATGCAGTTGCCTCAATTAGGATTAGTTACTTTTACTTGGGGTAACGTTTCCGGAATTGATCGTGATCAAGGATTATTTGTCATTAAGCCCTCAGGAGTTGAATACGATAAGCTAAAACCTGAGGACATGGTAGTAGTTGATTTGTCAGGCAAAGTAATCGAAGGAAAATTGAATCCATCAAGTGATACTCCCACGCACACATATTTATACAATCATTTTCCAAAGATTGGTGGCATTGTTCATACTCATTCACCTTGGGCAGTAGCTTTTGCGGCTGCTAAGATGGATATTCCGGCACTTAACACCACACACGCCGATACTTTTTACACTGATGTTCCAGCAGCTGATGCGTTGACAAAAGAAGAAATTGCAGAAGATTACGAAGGCAATACTGGCAAAACTATAGTCCATACATTTAATGAGCGCCACCTAGATTATGAAGCTACTCCAGGAGCCCTAGTTAGTCAACATGGTCCGTTTTGCTGGGGACAAACACCAGCCCAGGCTGTTTATAATGCAAAGGTATTAGAAGTTGTAGCCGAAGAAGACTATCATACGCTGCAGTTGACTAGAGCAAACAGCCGGCTGCCCCAATACTTGTTAGACAAGCATTATTACCGTAAGCATGGCAAGGATGCATATTATGGTCAAAATAACGCGCAATCACAGACGCATGCAAAAAGAAGATAAAAGATTTAAATAAGGAGAATTTTGAAAATGTTACAAGTACCAAAATATGAATTTTGGTTTGCAGTTGGTAGTCAACATCTTTATGGTGAAGAAACCTTGCGCAGTGTAGCTGAAGATGCGCAAAAAATTGCTGACGGTTTAAATGAAAAAGGCAATTTGCCTTACAAGGTTGTGTTTAAGAAGGTTTTAACTACAGCTGATGAAATTACCCATTTTATGAAAGAAGTCAATTACAGGGATGAAGTTGCCGGTGTAATAACATGGATGCATACATTTTCACCCGCTAAAAACTGGATTCGCGGTACAAAACTATTACAAAAGCCGTTATTACACTTTGCAACCCAATTTTTAAATTATATTCCTTATGACACAATTGACTTTGACTATATGAACTTGAATCAAAGTGCTCATGGTGATCGTGAATATGGCTATATTAATGCTCGCTTGCAAAAGCATAATAAGATTATCTATGGCTATTGGCAGGATCCAAAGATCATGAAGCAAATTGCTGACTGGGAAAATGTTGCTGTAGCTTATGATGAATCGTTCAACTTAAAAGTTTGCCGCTTTGGTGACACGATGCGGAATGTGGCCGTTACTGAAGGTGATAAGGTTCAAGCTCAAATTCAATTAGGCTGGACTGTTGACTATTACGGTGTTGGCGACTTAGTTGCTGAAATGGCAAAAGTCAAAGAATCTGAAATCGATGACGAATTTGCTGATTTGAAAGCAAAATATATTTTAGTCCAAGGCGCTATGGATCCAGATGCTTACAATAAAACGGTGCGCTACCAGTTAAAACAGTATATTGCAATGAAACATTTCTTGGAGCGCGGTGGCTATACCGCTGTTACCAGCAATTTCGAAGATTTACATGGACTAGAGCAATTACAAGGTTTATCAGCTCAACTGTTAATGCGTGACGGCTATGGCTTTGCAGGTGAAGGTGATTGGAAGACTGCAGCCTTACTGAGAACTCTCAAGATCATGACTCATAATCAAAAGACTGCCTTCATGGAAGATTACACTCTTGATCTGCGTCCGGGTCATGAAGCAATTTTGGGCTCCCACATGCTTGAAGTTGACCCGTCGATTGCCTCTGAAAAGCCACGGGTTGAAGTTCATCCATTGGATATTGGCGGTAAAGCTGATCCGGCCAGATTAGTCTTTTCAGGTTCTGAAGGAGACGCTATTGATGTTACCTTAGCCGACTTTAGAAATAACTTTAAGCTTGTTACTTATGCAGTTGATGCTCATAAGGCTGAAAAAGAAACACCACACTTGCCTGTAGCTAAACAATTATGGACCCCAAAGGTAGGCTTAGAAAAAGGTGCTACTGAGTGGATCAAAGCTGGTGGTGGTCACCATACTGTCTTCTCCTTTGCAGCAACAGAAGGTCAGGTTACTGATCTTGCAACAATGTATGGCATTGACTTATGCAGTATCAAATAAAATCAAATCGCTAACTAATAAATCCCAAACACATACGCTTAAGATTTCTTAGAATAAATACACTATTTCAATAGTATAATTGAAGTAGTGTATTTTAGTAATGCGATCAAGTTAACTGGAGAAAAAAATGGAAGACATTGAGGAAACATTTGAAAATTATCAAGGTAACGATATCAAAAAGGTTACGTTAAAAAATGATCATGGCATAACAATTTCATGCTTATCGCTGGGAGCTGTCTGGTACGAATTTTTGGTACCAGATAAAAACAAGCAACAAAAGAATTTGTTGATGAACTTTGATCATTGTGCAGAT
Organism: Lactobacillus melliventris; assembly: GCF_042679465.1. Lineage (NCBI taxonomy): Bacteria > Bacillati > Bacillota > Bacilli > Lactobacillales > Lactobacillaceae > Lactobacillus > Lactobacillus melliventris. The sequence goes on from NZ_JBHTMT010000005.1 coordinate 18,693, forward strand.
TATTATTCTAACGGTTTATGTTGCTGCCAATCAATTGGACGTGTAGCTGGCAGAATTAAAAAAGGCCAGTTCACTTTAGATGGGGTTAATGTGCAAGTTCCCACCAACGAAAATGGCAATACACTGCATGGTGGTAATAACGGCTTTCGCTTTTTAAACTGGCAAGTGCAAACCGCTAAAACTGCTAACAGTGTGAGTGCAATATTTACACACCAGATTAAAGAAGATCATGATGGATTTCCTGGCGATATGCTGGTTACCATTACCTATACTTTAGATAATGAAGATAAAGTAACAATCTCTTATAAAGCTGAAAATGGTACGCAAACAACACTGTTTAATCCTACTTGTCATGCTTACTTTAATTTAAGTGACAATCCTAATTTAAGTACGCACGAAATTAAGATAAATAGTGAGAAACATTTACAACTTGACCCTGAGTTAATTCCGACTGGAAAAATGCTGGCAAATGCCAATACTCCGTATAATTTTCATGATTTTAGCAATTTAGCTGCTGCACTAGAAGCCAATAAAGGTTTCGATGACGCGTTTGTTATTAATGGCACGGAAAATCAAATGAAATATGTGGCTACTTTGAGAGAAAAAGAAAGTGGCCGTCAAATTACTATTTCAAGTGAAGGCAATTGTTTAGTGATGTATACCATGACGCAGGAGCAATCCGAAGTAAAATTTAAACGGGATAACGGTTCAATTGGGCAGCCAAGTGAAGCTGTCGCTCTAGAAGCGCAAATATTACCAGATGCAATTAATCACCGAGATTTTGGAGATATTGTTTTACCTGCTAATACTACCAAGGAACATCAAATCGTCTTTGCTTTTGAGCAGCATTAAGTTTCTAACAAATCATATGTGGAAGGCTACTAAATGTAGCCTTTTTTATATTTCATGATTTAATTTTGTCCTTTTGTGTTAAATATTTGCTTGCTTATCTATAAATTTGCTACAAATTTCTATTTTATTAGTATGATGGCTCTAATTAGAAAAAGGAGATGCCAATTATGCTGATTGAAACAAAAGAACTGACGAAAAAATTTGGTAATAAGGTTGCTGTCAGCAAAGCTGATATTCAAATTAAAGAGGGCCAGCTTGTTGCTTATTTAGGAACAAACGGTGCGGGTAAATCTACCACTATTAATATGCTAACCGGATTGTTAAAGCCGACTTCAGGTGTCATTTCATATGCGGCAGATTTGAAAATAGGCTTAGTTTTTCAGAATAGCATTTTAGATAATGAGTTAACAGTTAAAGATAATCTTTATTTAAGAGCAAAGATGTACCCCAATTTTTCTCAAAAGTGGCTTGAGCAATTAATTGACTTAATTGGCATCAAAAACTTTTTAAAGCAAAAGTTTGGCACTTTATCGGGTGGTCAAAAAAGAAGGGTAGACATAGCCCGGGCTCTTATTTGCAAACCAAATTTACTGTTTCTGGACGAACCAACTACTGGGCTTGATATTCAAACGAGAAATGCTATTTGGCAATTATTGACCAAACTGCAAGAGCAACAAGATCTAACAATTTTTTTGACAACGCATTATTTAGAAGAAGCTGAAAATGCTGATCAGATGTATATTTTGGAAAATGGTCGAATCCTAGCTAGTGGTTCTGCTGCAGAAATTAAGACTAAATTTGCTCCTAATAAATTAATACTCACTGTTGGCGATATTCAGACTTTGAACACTAATCAAAAAGTTATTCGGCTTAATCGTAAGCAAGTTGAAATTGATTCCTTATCAGCGCAAGAAATCATTGAATTATTAAAAAACAATCAGGAAAATATCGCTGACTTTACTTATTCTAAAGGAACTATCAATGATGCATTTTTGCAGATAACTGGGAAGGAGATACAATAAATGGTTGCTTTATTTCGCAGAAATTTAAAAATCTATTTTTCTAACATTACTGGTGTAATTATGTCATGCCTCGGTGCACTGATATCTTTCTTTATTTATATTGGCTTTTTGCAAAACAATCTAGAAAAAAGTTGGCAAAATTTACCACATGTTACTAAAATATTAGATTTGTGGATGATAGCCGGTATTGTTGCAGTTTCTGGTATTACTACGGCTTTTCAAGCTCTTGGCCAGCAAGTTACTGATCAAGAAACTCATGCTGTTGCCGATTTTCAACTGACGGGTTTATCACAATTCAAACAGAATCTTGCATATGTTTTGAGCGGGGTAGTAGTTAGCTTTCTTATGCAAATAATTACATTTATTGTGATGGCTGCGTATTTTGCACTGGTAGATAAAGTAAGAATTCCGCAAGAAGCATACCTACCTGGGCTTGTATTTATTTTCGTGGGTGCAATTGCAGCGACTTTACTCGATGAGATAATTGTGCTGTTCATGCATTCCAGTACTACTTTTAGCCGATTTTCTACTGTTTTAGGTGCCGCTGCCGGTTTCGCGGTTGCGACTTATTTACCATATGGTATATTGGTTTCTGGAGCACAAAATTTGGTAAAATTAGTACCAAGTAGTTATGAGGCAGCTGCTCTAAGAGGCTTTTTACTTAAACCGACATTAGCTACTCTCCCCACTAATGTAAAACGGCATTTAATTAATTATTTAGGGATACAGTTCAAAATTAATAGTAACAGGCTAAATAATATGCTTGTTTTGCTATTAATGATTGCAATACTAATTTTAGTGATTATTATGCTTTCGCTTATCACTGATAGAAGGCGCAATAAGTAAAGTGAAGATTGAATTTAAGACAGATTCTGCTTTAAACAAAGAAGACATTGAAGTTGAAATTAAGGCAGCTCAAAAAAGTGAAGTAGTTGATAATTTAATAGATTATTTGCATAAATTCGGCGAAAAGAAATATCATCTTTTACCAATTAAGGTAGAAGACCGCATAGTCACAATTAAACCTACTGAGATTATTAAAGTAGAAATCCAAACAACAGATATCACATTTTATACTACTAAAGACATAATAAAAACCACTGGTCGCTTATATCAGGTACTTGAAAAATTGGGTGATGGGTTTATTCAGGTTTCTAAACATGGCATTATCAATATTAATTTTCTGGAATCGATAGAAGTAGGCTTTGCAGGAAATATGATCGCACTTTTAAAAAATAATTTAAAAGCTGACGTTTCCAGATTATATTTGCCGGCATTAAAAAAAGAATTGGGGCTATAAAAATGAGGAAATTAAGTAATTTCATTAACTATTTCTTTACCGGTGTGGGCTTTGGTGCAGCTACTTATTTGATAATACTGACTTTTGCTTCTCCTAGTATTCCTACCCGTTTAGGTGTTATTTCTGTTTTTATTATTTCAGGGTTAATAGGAATTTTATCAATGATTTTTGCAATGGATGTACCAACTGCTATTGCCTTTAGTGTTCATATCATAGGCACATTTTTGCTGGTGTTATTAATGTGCTGGATAAATAAGTGGCCGATTAATTTTTGGTTGGTTGGTGTCTTTGTCTTAGTTTATATCGTTATTTGGCTGATCGTTATTCTGTCGCAAGTACACACGGTGAATAAAATCAATTCTAGAATTAAAAAAAGAAATGCGAAAAAATAAATAATTTTGAAATATATAAAAGCCAGAATCTTTAACTAATAAAATTTGTCTTTTCAATTATTTAAATATAGTTCTATTTTCTAAATTGATTTCACCAATCAGCATGCAGAATAACCAGTTTAAAATTAACACAATACATTGATTGTCAAGTAGACATTAGCACTTTTTCTACTTCAAAATCTTATTTTCTTCCTTTTTTAATTCTTCGAGTTCTTGGTAATATCTGTCTATAACATCATTCATTTTAATTTCTAAGTCGTTAAGTGGAGATTTTTCAAAATCGTAACTATTAAAAATTAAAGTGAAGTCATCAATTGTTGCTGCTAAACACTTACATGCAATATACCAATTATTTAGTTTTTTAGGTGGTAATGGCAGGTCCCCATCTTTAAAATATAGTTCTTTAATTTTTAGACCGATCAGATTTATATGTTTGCTTAAATCTTGTTTGGTGATGTTTTGATTTAAAAATTCGTTATAGGTTGAAATAAAATTTTGCGCTTGATCAATTAATTTATATGTTATTGTCCTTTGTTTTTTTAATAGTAAATATTCTTTTTCAGTATTTTTATTTTGAAAATCCTTCAAAATAAGGTAATTATCATTAAAAGCAAAACCAATATTATTAATTTCTTTTTCAATACCAAAGTTTATTTTTTGCAGTTCTTTGTTCTCAGCCTTATCTGTCCAAACTGTGCGGCAAAAGAAATTTGGAAACATCATGTCTTGTTCATCTCTGCCAAAAAAGCAGAAGACTACATTTGCCTTTTTGTTTTTCCACCTAACTTCAGAACTACTATTATTAAATATATCTAGGTATTTAACTTTGTCGACGATTTGATTAGTTAGATTTGCAATTTGTTTAAAGGAGGGAAAATTTTTAACTATTATTTGAACTTTAAGTCTTTTTAAAGAACCTGTACTACTAGGCTTAACAGAATAAATAATGTAGTCTTTTGTTTCTTCGCTATATTTTTTTGAATGGTAAGGAATGTAATTACTTACAGGAAATGTTATAGTACCTTTAATATTTGAATGGAATGAAGGGTTTTGGATTTTGGCTCTTTTGACCTGTTTATTCCACCAACTAAAATAAAAACGTACTAAATTCGTTATATCATTTAAAGATTTTCCCCCTTTTTTAATTATTGCTTTATCTTCTATTGCTTCGCAAAAGAACTTTGTAAATGCACTGATATTAGAATCATCATAGGCGTATGAACTTTGAGATGAACTTGAAGAAGAAATAATTGCATAACCTCTGTCTAGAAAGTCATTTATAGTTTCACTAATTTTAAGAGGTGCTACTTCTTTAACTTTTACATTACCAGAGTAGCAGGTATCAAGAATTATTAACTTGTTTTTAGAAGGAATAAAATCTAAATCGTTAAGGACCTCTTCAGTTTTTATTTCTTTATCAGTTAATAAAAGATAGTGATTTTTTCCGTCAATATTTCCTCCATGACCGGAAAAATAAAGAATAAAAGTGTCATTAGAATTAACGCAATTAGCAGTTTTAAAAAGTTTACCAATAAAAGATGATTTTGTAACAATCCCATCGTTTCCTAATATAGATATATTTTCTTTGTTTACAGCAAGTCCCTTCATTAATGATTCAGAGATAGCCTTAATGTCATTTTTACAAAATGGAAGATTTGAATTATCGTTGTAATAATATTCACTGACACCAACTATTAGTGCTTTTATGCTCATAAAATTTATACCGTATAATCTTTAATTTTTATCTTTAACTAGACTTATTTTAAATCAATGTTCAGTAATGTTACAATCAATTTTATTGGTAATATAACTTATATTGATTTAGCACTAAAAAGCCTTGGAATAGAAAAAAACTCCAAGGCTATATTTTTTAATCTCTATAAAAGTCTTTAATACAGTTTTTAATACTTGAATTAAGTACGATTTTTCTTTTGCACGTAAATATAAACGGGCCAGCCAGTGAGGGTCAATAAAATGCCAATAATTGCTAAAAGCGGTTGAGTTAAGGTTGTAGTGATAACAATAAATAACGCACCACAAATGGCTAATACAGGTGGAAGAGGATACCAAGGCGTTTTATATGGTCGTAAAAGATCTGGTTGTTTTTTACGTAAGATAAGGACCCCTAAAAATAATAAAATTGAAAAAATCCAGGAAACATAGACTAACATGTTGGTTAATGAGTCAAATGTACCGGAAAAAATCATAATGGTGGCAATTACGCATTCAAAAATCATGCTGTTGGTAGGCACGATAGTTTTAGAATTTAGTTTGCTGAAGAAGCTTGCGGCTGGCAGCTTCTTTTCTTTACCTAAAACGTAAGGCATTCTTGATCCCAAAAGAAGGTGTCCATTAATGGCACCAAACACGGATACCAATATTCCTGTAGCGACTAGAGTGCCACCTACACTGCCAAATAGTTTTTTAGCAGTAAGCAGAGCTGTTGTTTGGTTACCTACGACTTTAGACCAGGGGATAACTCTGACATAGCTCCAATTAAGAAGAGTGTAAAAGATTGTTACTCCGAAAAGTCCCCAGATGATCGCTTTGGCCAACGTTTTTGCCGGGTTTTTAATTTCACTGGCTAAATTACCGATACTTAGCCAGCCGTCATAGGCAAAAAGTACGGCCAAAAGAGCTTGCCCAAAAGCCATTGCACCTGAAGCAGAAGAAATGTGTGGTGCTGGAGCACCAGCTAATTGGTTAGGCCCTCTGTAAAACAAAGCAAAAATGATAATTGCCGCAATTGGGAGTAGTTTAATAACTAAAGTTATTTTTTGCACTTGACCGCTCAATTTAGAACCGATCCAATTTATCAATAGGATTGTCAACATGACAATTAGGGCAATTACCGTAGTAGACAAGCCCTTAAAATGTGGTATTTCTTTTAACTGAGTGGCAAACACGATTGAAAGTGCTGCAATATTTGCTGGATAATAGACGATTATCAAAGACCAGCCAAAAAGAAAGGCTATCTTAGGTCCGTAAATTTCTTCCAGATATCTGACAGGTCCACCATCTTTAGGATAAATTGACGCTAATTCAGCTATGCTTAGTCCTGCCATTAGTGTGATAAAACCGGCAAAAGGCCAAACGATGATACTAAGCCATGCATTATGAGTCAATGCGGAGACGTTAGCAATTTTAAAAAAAGCACCGCCACCAATCATAGTGCCCATGACAGTTGCTAGTGCGGCGAAAAAGTTAAGTTCTCTTTTCATATTTTTACCTTACTTATTTTAAGTTAAACTGTATTATATTCTTTCTCTAAGAAAATAAAAAGAACTGTTAACGCACTTAAGCAAAAATAAATAAAAATTAAATGAAAAAATTACAAAATTCAGGTTTTGTTGCAAGCAGATTTTGATATGATATGATTTGAGTTGAATCAGGCAAAAATTTTATTTTTGAGGAGCAGAAATGAATAAAGTTACAGTTATTGGCAGTATTAATTTGGATACCAACTTACGTGTCAAGCAAATGCCCAGACCCGGTGAAACAATTCATGCTACAGATCACTATTCAGCTGCGGGAGGTAAAGGTGCTAATCAAGCAGTAGCTGCAGCTAGAGCAGGATCTGAGGTAAGTTTTATTGGCGGAGTTGGCGCTGACGCACCAGGAAAAGAAATGCTGAACTTGCTTAAAAGCGAAAATATTGATACTAGTGGCATAATTACAGCCACTAAAGAATCTACTGGTCAAGCATTTATCACGGTTGATGACAGTGGTCAAAATTCGATTACTATTTATGCTGGAGCTAATTACGCTTTTGGAGCAAATGAGGTTTTACAAAACCAGAGTTTAATAAAAAATGCAGATTTTGTTATTGCACAGTTTGAAACACAGCTTGCAGCTACAGTTAAGGGCTTTGAAATTGCTCATGAGGCAGGCGTCAGAACAATTTTAAATCCAGCTCCTGGAATGGCTCAAATTCCAGCAGAATTATTAAAACTGACTGACATCATTACGCCAAATGAAACAGAGGCTGAAACTATTACAGGCGTTAAAGTAACTGCTGAAAAAGCCGCACAAAAGGCTGCTGCTAAATTGCACGAGCAAGGCGTGGGTACAGTTATCATTACTATTGGCGATAAGGGTGCATTTTATTCTTATCAAAGTAAAAATGAGCTCATTCCTGCTTTTAAAGTTAAAGCTGTCGATACTACAGCTGCAGGTGACACATTTATTGGGGCAATGGCAAGTGTGTTGCACCCAGATCTGTCCAATTTAAAAGAAGCCATTCTTTTTGCCAATAAAGCCTCGTCACTTACCGTTCAAAAGTACGGTGCCCAACCTTCAATTCCTTATAGAAAAGATATTAAATAAAAACCCAAAAGTATTTGTCTTTTAAAGATTAAGATTCAAAAATTTTTTCTTTAAATTGTAACTTTGAAAGCCCTATCTTTGTATAATAGAGGAGTAATTGAGTTTGGCTGACAATATGTCAGATATTTTAAGGGAGAGGTACTTAATTATGACAACAAAAATAGGTATTATTGGTGACGGTCACGTTGGTTGCACTGTTGCTCACGAGTTAATAATTTCAGGATTAGTCGATGACTTGGTAATGATCGACGTTAATGAAGGCAAAGTCAAAGCTGACGCAATTGATTTTGAGGATGCTATGGCTAATTTGCCAAATCATGCCAACATTATTGTTAATGACTATGACGCATTGAAAGATGCCGACATTGTCATTAGCACTTTAGGCAAAATATCTTTAGAAACACAAGGCGATCGTTTTCAGGAATTGGAATATAATAAAAAACAGCTGAGTCCGATTACAGAGTCTATTAAAAATAGCGGCTTCAACGGAATTTTGCTTGTTATTTCCAATCCGGTAGATGCAATTACCAGTCTTTATCAGCAACTAACAGGTTTACCAAAAGAACATGTAATAGGAACTGGAACTTTGCTTGATACAGCAAGAATGAAGAAAGTGGTTGCTAAAAAGTTTAACGTTGACCCTTGTTCTGTAAGTGGCTTTGCACTAGGTGAACATGGTAATTCGCAATTTACTGCCTGGTCAACTGTAAAAGTATTCGAAAAACCTATAACTGAACTGGCTAAGAATGAATCATGGCAACCAAGTGACCTTGAGGATGAAATTAGATTCGGTGGTCAAACTGTTTTTATGGGTAAGCATTACACTAACTATGGAGTTTCCGCTGCTGGCGTTAGAATTGTTCGTGCTGTTTTGACAGATTCTCGGACAGAATTGCCTGTTTCTAGTTACCAAGAGAAATACGGTACATATATGTCTTATCCAGCAATTGTTGGCCGCGAGGGAATTGTCCGCAAGATTGATTTACAATTAACTGCGGCAGAAGAAGAATTATTGCAAAAGTCTGCTGCAGCAATTAAGGAAAAATCACAGGCTTAAAAAAGGTACATTATAATTAAAACGCGCTTGACTAAGCGCGTTTTTTGTTAACAAAAATTGGAAAAATGAAAGTAATATTAAGCAAAGTAATTGACAAAAAGTAAGTAAACGCATAGCATTAGAGACACTTATAGTTGCTAACAAAAAGGAAGTGAAAATAAGAAGTAGGCAAGTCTGACTATAAAAGGGAAAATAACAGTGATTCCTAATAAAAGTAGTTGGAACTTAGTTTTTCACTTGTTGCGATGGTGTTAGCAATTATGGCATTTAAATCTGCGAATAAATCTGATTCGTAGATTTTTTGTTTTTCTGACTTCTTGATTCTCTAACTCTTAGATCAGGTCGTCTACTTAAAAGTGGGAGGTAAAAAATGAGTTGGCAGATAATTACACAGAGTTTGCCTATTTTTTTGAAAGCCTTTGAGTTGACCCTTTGGCTATCGTGTGTGGGAATTGTGTGCTCAATCCTCGTGGGTATTTTTTGCAGTTTAGTGCAGTATTTTAAAGTGCCCGTTTTGCATCAAATAGTCACAGCCTATGTGGAATTGGCACGAAATACACCTTTATTGATCCAATTATTTTTTCTATATTATGCTTTTCCAGTCATTGGCTTAAAAATGTCGGCTCAAACTTGCGGGATTATCGGTCTGGTATTCTTGGGTGGAGCATACATGGCTGAAGGCTTTACAGGCGGTTTTGCCGGGGTCAGTCCAAGTCAAATTGATGATGGCAAAGCCCTAGGGATGAATAACTTGCAATTAGCACGTTATGTGGTCTTTCCACAGGGTTTTGCTTTGAGTATGCCAGCCTTAACGGCTAACGTGATCTTCTTAATCAAAGAGACATCAATCTTTTCGGTTATTGCAATTCCCGAGCTGACTAACACTGCTTTGGACTTGATCGGGCTGTATTACCGTTCCAATGAATATCTACTGGTGTTGGTCATAGCCTATACCATTATTCTAATTCCGGTTATTTTGCTTTTAAACTATTTAGAAAGGAAGGTTCGCTATGGCACATTCGGCGATTAATGTTTTGTTTACCGGTAATAACTTCAGTAGAATTTTGCAAGGCCTGTGGACCTCCGTTTGGATAGCTGGGGTTAGTTTAATAATTGGCTTAATTTTGGGCACGCTTTTAGGAATATTGCGGACTTTACCTAATGAAATAATGCGCTTCATTTTACGACTGTATCTGGAATTTTTTAGAATAGTTCCCACAATCGTATTACTCTTCTTGTTTTATTATATTTTGCCACGTACCTTCCATATTAACTGGCCAGCTAGTTGGATGGCGGTTTTGGCATTTTCTTTATGGGTTGCAGCTGAATTTAGCGATATTGTTCGTGGCGCACTTGAATCAGTTCCACTTGTGCAAAAAGAATCGGGCTTGGCCCTGGGCTTAAGCAGAGTACAACTTTTGCGCTATGTCTTATTACCTCAAGCTGTGCAATTGGAACTACCGGCAACTATTAATCTGGCAACAAGAGTAATCAAAACGACTTCTTTATTAATGATGATCAGCATCATGGACGTGATTGCTATTGGTCAACAGATTATTGAAGCTAATAATCAAAAATATCCAACAGCCGTTTTTTGGATTTATGGTCTGATTTTCTTCCTGTATTTCATAATAGATTATCCGTTATCAAAATGGTCTAAACGGTTAGCGGCAAAGCAGAATAGGTGAGGCAAATGACAAAAGAAGTTTTACGAGTTGAACATTTAAATAAGTTTTATGGCGATTGGCAGGCTTTGCATGATATTAGTTTCACCCTCCATCAAGGCGAAGTTTTGACATTATTAGGACCTTCCGGCTCTGGCAAAAGTACGCTAATCAGGTGCCTAAATGGTTTAGAAGATTTCAAGAGTGGTGCAATTTATTTTAAGGGTGAGAAAATTGCAGCTACTGCCAAAAACTGGCAAGAGTTACGCCAAAAAATTGGCATGGTTTTTCAAAGTTATGATTTATTTCCCAATTTTACGGTTCTTGAAAATATTTTGTTAGCGCCAGTAAAGGTGCAAAAAAGAGCTGAAGATGAAGTTAAAAAAGAAGCTTTAAAGCTGCTAAAACGCGTTGGGTTAGAAAAGTACGTTAATTCTTATCCCCGTGAACTGTCTGGTGGACAAAAGCAAAGAATTGCTATTGTCAGAGCGTTAGCCATGCATCCTGAAATAATGCTGTTTGATGAGGTGACAGCTTCTCTTGATCCCGAAATGGTTCGAGGAGTTTTACAAATTATGACTGACTTATCCCGAGTTGATCATATGACAATGATTATTGTGACCCACGAAATGAATTTTGCGCGTCAAATAGCAGATCAGGTTTTATTTCTTGAAAATGGCAAAATTTTAGAAAACACGCCGGGAAAAGAATTTTTTAAGCATCCCCAAACAGATAGGGCACGTGATTTCTTAACAAGTATGGATTTCTAAGGAGAAAATAATGCAGAAAAATAAAAATAGAAATATTATCATCACCGTTTTAATTGTCCTGATAATTGCAGTGGCAGCTTTTTTTGGCATTAAGTCAACAAATAATAAAAGTAGCAATGCTAATGACAGCAGCGTGAGCGCAATTAAAAAGCGGGGCACTTTACGAGTTGCCGTATTTGGCGATTTACCACCATATGGTTGGGTTGATGATAACGGCAATCGCGTAGGCTACGACGTTCGTCTTGCTCGCCAAATGGCTAAAGATATGGGCGTTAAAGTGAAGTTTACCCAAGTAAATGCCAATAATCGTGTTGATACCCTAAATTCGAATAAGGCCGATATTGTTTTAGCGAATTTTACTGAAACGCCAGAACGTAAACAAGTCGTTGATTTTGCAAAACCATACATGAAAGTATCCGTTGGGGTTATTTCACCTAAGAGTGCTCCGATTACTAGTGCAAAACAGTTAAAGGGCAAAAATGTAATTGTTAACAAAGGCACAACAGCAGAAAATTACTTCACTAAAAAAGGCGGAGTTGATTTACTGAAATTTGATTCTAAAACGCAGCAGTTCAACGCTTTTAAAAATAAACGTGCTGCCGCTTTAGCAGATGACAATTCATATCTCTATGCCTGGGTCAAAAAGAATCCTAATTATACAGTCGGAATTAAAAACATTGGTCCTAATCAATTTATTGCCCCCGCAGTTAAACAAGGAAATAAGTCACTTTTAAACTGGACTAATAAAGAAATCACTAGATTGGCAGATAAAAAGTTCTTCACAGATGACTATAATAAAGAACTCAAACCATATTTTGGCAAGGAAGTTAAACCAAGCGACATTGTTTTAAATTAACTCTGCTGCTATAATAAATAAGTCTTGAATTTTACTATTAAAAATGTTAAGGTATTAAGCGTTAATCGATTAATCTATGACTTGAAATAGGAGTCATGGCAAAGGAGTAATAAATATGAAACAAGGTATTCATCCAGATTACCAACAAGTAGTCTTTATGGATTCAGCAACTGGTGCTAAATTTGTTGCTGGCTCAACATTAAAGTCCAAAGAAACAGTGGATTATGAAGGTAAAACTTACCCATTGATTCGTGTTGAAATTACTTCGGATTCTCACCCATTCTATACTGGCAAGCAAAAGTTTGCTCAGGCCGATGGTCGAATCGAAAAGTTCAACAAGAAGTATGGCATGAACAACAAGTAATATCTTCAATCTGGTGGAAGGCAGTCCCATTGGGGCTGCTTTTTTATGTAAAGGCTAATTGTTATACTACATAAATAAGGAGTATAATTAATTACTTCAGCAAAAACTCTTTTCGGCTAGGAGATAAAAAGATGAAAATGCAACTGGCAGAGATAGCCAAAGCAATAAATTCAAAGTGTGAAGGCAACGATCAGACCGTTATTACTTCTGTTGCCTTTGATTCTAGAAAAATCGCCGCTGGTGGATTATTTGTTCCACTAAAGGGCGAAAGAGACGGTCATGATTTTATCAGCAGCGCAATTAGTAACGGTGCAAGTGCCACATTATGGCAGAAGGATCATCCCAATAAACCCGACAATATTGCAGTTTTAGAAGTGGATGATCCATTAAGCAGTATGCAGCAACTGGCCCAATATTATTTAAATAAAGTTAATCCTACAGTAGTTGCCATTACAGGTTCAAATGGTAAGACTACGACCAAAGATATGACGGCAGCAGTTTTAGCAAAAAGGTTTAATGTGCATAAAACTGCTGCTAACTTTAACAATGAAATTGGCGTACCCATGACAATTTTAGATATGAAACCAAATACTGAAATCTTGGTTTTGGAAATGGGTATGGATCATGCAGGGCAGTTGCATCAACTAAGTAAACTGACTCGCCCTGATGTCACGGTCATTACAATGATTGGTGAGGCTCACATTGAATTTTTAGGCTCTCGTGCTGGAATTGCTGATGCCAAGATGGAAATTACCGATTTCTTACGCGAAGATGGTGAGTTCATATATAACGGGGATGAACCGCTTTTACGTGAACGGGCGGCTAAAATACCACAAGCAAAAGTTACCTTTGGTTTTGCAAAAAATGATACAGTTTATGCAACAGGTTATCGCAGCTACAAGCACCATGCTACTTTTACGATTAATAATTCTGCTCATAAATTTACTATTCCTATGATTGGCAAACATAATGTTTCTAACGCGCTTTCGGCTCTTTGTGTTGGCAGGCATTTTGGTGAAAGCGATGAAGAAATTGCCACAGCTTTAGAAAAGTTCACTCCGACAGCGGATAGAATGGAATGGGAAAAAGGCGATGTAGGAGAAGATATTATGAGCGATGTTTATAATTCCAATCCTACCGCTGTGCGTGCCGTGATAACCAGTTTTGGTCAGATCCAGGTTCCAGCTGGAAGTCGCAGGATCGCCGTTTTGGGTGATATGTTAGAACTAGGCCAAAGATCTGCCAAGCTTCACGCTGGGCTGGCAGATTGTCTTGACCCGCAGGTAATTAATGAAGTTTATTTGTATGGTACAGAAATGAAAAATCTGGCAAATGTACTTAAAGAAAAGTATAAACCAGAGAATTTGCATTATTATGCCCCAGAACAAATGCAACACATGGTTTCAGATTTAAGAAATGATATTAAGCCGAATGACATTGTTGTTTTAAAGGGTTCACATGGGATGCACCTGGAAAAAGTAGTAAAACGGCTTAGATAAGGAGAATTTAGTGAAATTTTCAGAATTAGGATTAAAAGATGAGCTTTTAAAAGCAATTAAGCGCTCAGGCTTTGAAGAGGCAACACCAATACAGGAACAAACAATTCCTCTGGCTTTAGAAGGCAGGGATGTAATTGGTCAAGCTCAGACGGGTACTGGTAAGACTGCGGCCTTTGCGCTGCCTATCTTGCAGAACTTAGATAAACATAATAAGGTAATTCAGGCTTTAATTATTGAACCTACTCGTGAATTGGCCATTCAAACTCAGGAAGAACTTTTCAGACTGGGTCGTGATGAAAATGCTCGCGTGCAGGTTGTTTACGGTGGTGCTGATATTGGACGGCAAATTCGTTCTCTTAAAAATCATGTGCCTGCGATTTTAGTAGGGACACCGGGACGATTACTTGACCATTTAAAGCGCAAGACGATTGATTTAGAAAATGTTAATACCATTGTTTTAGATGAAGCTGATGAAATGCTGGACATGGGTTTTATCCAAGACATTGAAAGTATTTTAGGCTATGTTAAAAACCGGAAACAGACTCTATTGTTCAGTGCTACAATGCCTAAACCAATTTTGAACATTAGTGAAAAGTTCATGCATAATCCGGAAATTGTACGGATTAAAACTAAAGAGCTAACTGCCGATTTAATTGATCAGTACTTTGTTCGGGCAAAAGATTCAGAAAAATTTGACATCATGTGCCGTTTGATTGATGTTGAAAGTCCAGATCTGGCAGTAGTATTTGTTAGAACTAAACGCCGAGTTGATGAAGTTACCAGGGGACTTCAGGCTCGTGGTTACAATGCAGCGGGAATTCACGGTGATTTGACCCAAGCTCGCAGACTTACTGTTTTAAAAAGGTTCCGTGCTGGTAAACTAGATATTTTAGTTGCTACAGACGTGGCTGCACGTGGATTGGATATTTCAGGCGTTACTCACGTCTATAATTACGATATTCCGCAAGATCCTGACTCTTATGTTCACCGTATCGGTCGTACCGGCCGTGCCGGACAAAATGGTAGTTCAATCACTTTTGTTACGCCAAATGAAATTGGTTATATGCGTACAATAGAGCAATTAACTAAGAAAAAGATGACCCCTTTGCGTCCGCCATCTGATGATCAGGCTTTAAGGGGCCAACTTAAAGTGGCTAAATCTAAGATAGAAGACATAATGAAAGATGATCTATCTAAATATACTGATGATGCCAACGAATTATTAGAAAATTATTCAGCAGTTGATTTGGTATCAGCTTTTCTGAAGAATTTGTCAAAAGATTCTTCAAATGTTGAGGTCAAAATTAGTTCTGAAAAACCATTGCCGTATAAGGGTAATGGTCGTGGTGGCCGCGGTCGCTATAGTCATGGCAGAAATAGTCGTGGAGGCTATCGCGGTGATCGTAACCGCAGCCGCGGCAATTATCGTGGAGGCCATTCTCGCCGCTCCGGTAATGGCAGAAATTTTATTATTAAAAATAAAAAAGGTTAATGTTTTTACTAAAAAAGAGTTGTGACAGTTTACAACTCTTTTTTGCTAATATAATTTTATTATTATGAGGATAAGAAAATGATAGTTGGAGTTGGCATTGATGCTGTTGAAATTGAACGAGTTAAAAAAATAGTAGCCAAAGGGGATAATTTTGCCCGCAAAGTTTTGACCCAAAAAGAATTTGCCCAATACCAAAAACTAGCAGGCAGACGCAAAGTAGAATATTTAGGTGGCCGCTTTTCTATTAAGGAGTCGTTTGTTAAAGCACTAGGAACAGGCTTTGGCAAAGAAGTGGGTCTGCAAGATGTTGAAACTTTATGGGATAAAGTAGGTCATCCAGTCACAAGCTCGCCTAAATTTGCTGGCAAGATATTTCCTAGTATTACTCATGATAGACATGAGATAGTTACATTAATTGTTTTGGAGAAGTAAAGATGGTTCCTGGAATTCATAGACCTGCAGCTGTGTGTGTGGATTTAGCTGCAATAAGACAGAATATTAAAGAAGAAATTAAGCATTTGGCACCAGGGCAGAAACTGTTTGCCGTTGTTAAAGCAAATGCATATGGTCATGGTGCGGTAAGAGTAGCCCAAGAAGCTGTTAAGGCAGGTGCCAGTGGCTTTTGCGTTGCTATTTTAGATGAAGCTTTAGAATTAAGGCAAGCCGGAATTGTCCAGCCAATCTTGGTGTTGGGCGTTACGCCCGCAAAGTATGCCTCACTTGCAGCTGTGAATGGCGTCTCATTAACTGTGCCTGATTTAAAATGGCTCAGAAAAGCTGAATCTAACTTGATTCAAGACAAGCTGCAATTAAAAGTTCATTTGGCAATAGATTCCGGGATGGGACGCATTGGTTTTAGTCAAGATGATGAATTTATTGCAGCAAATGATTTTTTATTGAATAATTCCAATTTTGATGTTGAAGGGCTGTTTACGCACTTTGCCTCCGCAGACAGTAGTGATGATTCATATTTTCAAGGACAAGTCACGCGCTTTAACCACTTTAAAAAATTGTTGAAAATAAAACCCAAATGGATTCATGTCGACAACACTGCAGCCAGTGTTTTTGATAAGAAAGTTCATAGTGATTTGGTTCGTTTTGGTATTGGCATATATGGTCTGAATCCATCTTCGAATCCTGCAAGTGCTGACTTAGAAACCGCAATTAAATTAAAACCGGCTATGTCTTTTGTTAGTGAACTGGTACAAGTTCATACTATTCACAAGGGTCAGGGAGTGGGCTATGGCTCAACATATATTGCTGACGAGGATCAAATTATCGGAACAATTCCAGTAGGTTATGCCGATGGCTTTATTCGTAAATTTCAGGGTTTTAAAATTAAAGTCGGTTCCGAATACTGTCCTATTGTCGGTCGCATTTGCATGGATCAGTTAATGGTGCAATTGCCATATGAGATGGCAGTAGGAACTAAAGTAGTTTTGATTTCAAATGATCCGGCAGCGCCAAATTCTATCAAAAAAGCAGCCGACTATGTTGACAGTATCCATTATGAAGTTGCCTGTTTACTAGATGATCGTTTGCCAAGAAAATATTATAATTGACAATAAATAAAAGCACATCGCCTCGATGTGCTTTTATAGTGGTAATAATTAATTATTTTCGTCTTAGTTAATGTAGACACCAGGATTTTCATCACTCATAAGTGTCATACCAGCCTGCAAGTCTTCAATCTCAGCAACAACATAGCCTTTTTTCTCAAGACGTTTAACGATTTCTTTTAAGACGTCCTCGGTAAGCCCAGCAGGTAATGTAAATAAAATACGTCTTACAGCATTATCTGTTTTACCAGCAGTAGGTGCGTCCAGGCTCATTACACCTGCTATGGCACAGTACTTACTGATAATTTTACTCATCTTTGCTAAATTACCCCTTGAATTATCTGTTAAAACAGTGAGGACATACGACCCAGTTTTAATATTCCAGGCATCTGATAACATATCAAGCAATCTTGAGTGCGTCAAAATACCATAGAATTTGTTTTCTTCGTCTAACACTGAAATGTAAGGCAAGTCCTTAATTGTGAAGAAAACTTTAAAGAATGGCGAATTAACCTTGATGGTTTTAGTAGCATTTTTTAATAAGTAGGTAACTGGCAAATTCATATCCTTACCTTGAGATTTATGGCGGTAAATGTGCATCTTATAAATATTACCACGGAAAATTGTGCCAGTGTCATCCAAGATTGGGACACATCGGAATCCAGAATCTTCCAAAGTTTTTAAAGCTTCTTCAAGCGTAGCGTGTTCGTTGACTGTGGTTAAATAATCTTTTTTAATAACCAAAGATTTGATTAGCATTAAACTGCCTCCGTTGTAAAAATAATCTAAACGATTATATCATATAAATGAAAAAATTAGATTAAATGAAAATTAAAAGAAAAACATTGTTCAGATTGATTTTAGCACTTGCCGTACAAATTAAAAAGCCTAATTAATCAATGAAATCAAAGTGTAATAGTCTTTAAGGAAATCAGACCGATTGATTGTGCTATCATTAATAAGACTATAAATAAGGGGAAGTTAAATGAAAATTATAGCAGGTCTGGGTAATCCAGGCAAAAAATATGATGGAACAAAACATAATACTGGCTTCATGGCTTTGGATCACTTTTTACAAAAAAATGCTTTAAATTTGGAAAGAGAAAAGTTTGAGGGCAAGTATACAAAACAAAAAATAGCAGGAATTGACGTAATTTTACTTGAACCACAAACTTTTATGAATGATTCAGGCAGATCTGTAGCCCAATTTGCTCATTTTTTTAAAGTTGAACCCCAAGACATTTTGATTGTTCATGATGACATGGACATGCCATTAGGTAAAATCCGTATCCGTGCAAATGGTAAATCTGGAGGTCATAATGGTATTAAAAGTATTATTCGTGATTTAGGCACCAATAATTTTAACAGACTGAAAATTGGTATCCGCCATCCAGCAAACGTAACAGAAGCAAGTGTAGTCTCCTGGGTTTTATCACCGTTTAATACTGAACAAAAACAGTTGATGGATGAAGCTTTTGCCACAGCCAGTGAAGTCATAACTGACTTTATTGCAGGAAAAAGCCCACAGTATTTAATGAATAAATATAATTAAAATGCGTTTAACTAACATTATAGAAAAAGATCATGATCTGATAAATTTTATTGCTAATACTAGCAACACCAAAAATTCTTTGATCACCGGAGCTAATGCCGGTGCTTTTGATTTGCTTTTGTGCCAAATAGTTGAAACTTTGCAAAAGCCGCTAGTGGTATTGGAAGAAAATGAAAATAAGGCTCAAAAACTTTATAGTGAACTCAATGCAATTATGCCTGAAGACAGTGTGCAAATTTTTCCAGTAGATGCATCGATAGCTACTCAAACAGCAGTTACTTCACCTGATGAATTAAGTAGTCGTATTCAGGCGCTTAATTTTTTGCTGAGTCAGAACCAGGGCATCGTGATTACTACTCCGCAGGGCTTACAGTATAAATTGTCTAAACCGCAAGAATACCAAGCAGCAAGACGGGAGTTTGAGCCTGAAAAAGAATTTGATTTAGCTGAACTGACTAATTGGTTTGTGCAGGTAGGCTTTCGCCGCGAAAATCTGGTAGCTAAACCTGGCGAATTTGCATTACGGGGAGATATTCTAGACGTTTACCCACTTGACCGCGAAAATCCTGTCAGAATTGAATTTTTTGGTGACGAAATTGATACTATAAAAGAATTTGATTTAGCCAGTCAACGCAGTCAAAAGCAGATTGATAAAATAGTCGTTACTGCAGCTCAAGATCGCGTTTTTGCCGCTAATAATTTTAAACGTGCGGCACAGAAGATAGCAAAAGCTATGGCAGATTCTCCTGCTGGTGAAAAGGAAGTTAAGGAACATTTTGCGGAGTCCTTAGACGAATTAAATAGCGGTTCATTACCTCAAAACTACACTTTTTTAACAGACTTTCTAATTGATAATCCCGATAATTTACTTGATTATTTAGCAAACTCTGGTTTGGTTTTGCTTGATGACTGGCCGTTAATTGAGCAGGCTGTTAAAACAGTAGATGAACAGAATGCCGGTTTTATTGCTGATGAACTAAAAACTGGTGCAATGATACCAGGACAAGAGCTGCACAGTGATTTTCATAAAAATTGGTCACAAGATAAACATAATCATCTTTATTTTTCATTATTTCAACGCAGTATTGGTCGCGTTAAACTAGGTCAATTATTTGACTGGCAGACAAGAGAACCTGAACAGTTTTTCAATCAGATGCCTCTTGTCAAGTCTGAAATAGAATCATATCAGAAAAAACAGCAAACGGTAATTCTGCAGGCAGATAATAATAAGAGGGCAAAACAAATTAGTCAGACGATGGCTGAATTTGGCATGGATGTGGCAATTGTTAAGCCAGATGACTTAGTCGAGAATCAAACGCAAATTACGGTTGGTGGTTTTGCCAGCGGCTTTACTTTACCCAATAATAATCTGGTTTATTTAACTGAACGAGAACTTTTTAACAAAGTAACGCACCACAGTCGCCGTATTAAAACCATGGAAAATGCCCAAAGACTGCGCAGTTATACTGAATTGAAACCAGGCGACTATGTTGTTCACGTTAATCATGGAATTGGCCGCTTTGAAGGTATAAAAACTTTAGAAAATAATGGTGTCAAAAGAGACTATATTACTATTACCTACCAACATGGTGATCAATTATTTGTTCCCGCTGACCAGCTGAAATTAGTGCAAAAATATGTTGCTTCTGAAGGCAAAAGACCACACATTAACAAGCTGGGTGGCAGTGAATGGGCAAAGACCAAGAGTAGAATTCAATCTAAGGTCGAAGATATTGCCGATGAATTAATAGATTTGTATGCCAAAAGAGAAGCGGAAAAGGGCTTTGCTTTTTCAAAAGACGATGATTTGCAACGGCAGTTTGAAGATGCTTTTCCTTATGTCGAAACTCCGGACCAACTGCGTTCAATTAAGGAAATCAAACATGACATGGAACAAGAAAAGCCGATGGACAGGCTACTTGTGGGTGATGTTGGCTTTGGTAAAACTGAAGTAGCTTTAAGAGCAGCATTTAAAGCGATTGAAGATAACAAGCAAGTTGCCTTTTTGGTACCTACGACTATCCTGGCACAGCAACATTATGAAACTATCCAAGATCGGTTTAAAAATTTTCCTGTTAATTATGCTGTTTTATCCCGTTTTCAAACTCCAGCTGAAGCCAAAAAAATTACTGAAGGTTTAAGAAATGGCAAGATTGATCTTGTAGTCGGGACACACAGATTATTGTCAAAAGATGTTAAGTTCAAAGACTTAGGCTTACTCATTGTTGATGAAGAGCAAAGATTTGGCGTAAAGCACAAAGAGAGGCTTAAAGAACTGAAGGCCAACATTGATGTTTTAACGCTAACTGCAACACCGATCCCTCGTACGTTGCACATGTCAATGATTGGTGTGAGGGATTTATCAGTTATGGAAACCCCGCCATCCAATCGTTACCCGATTCAAACCTATGTAATGGAACAAATACCGAGTGTTATCAAGGAAGCTTGCCTGCGGGAAATTCAGCGTGGAGGCCAAGTCTTCTATTTACACAATCGTATTGGTGACATTGATGATGTTGTGTTAGAACTCGAGGCTCTCCTGCCTACAGCCAGAATTGTCAGTGTTCATGGCCGTATGAGTAAAAATCAAATGGAAGATATTTTGTACCGGTTTTTAAATAGAGAATTTGATATCTTGGTTACAACTACCATCATTGAAACCGGAATAGACATGCCTAATGTCAATACCATGTTAATTGAAAATGCAGATCATTACGGCTTAAGTCAGCTTTACCAGTTGCGTGGCAGAATTGGTCGTAGCGCCCGCTTGGCATATGCTTATTTTTTGTATCAGCCCAATAAGGTCCTGACGGAAATTGGAGAAAAAAGGCTGGATGCCATACGTGATTTTACTGAACTCGGATCAGGATTCAAAATTGCAATGCGTGATTTGTCGATTCGTGGAGCTGGCAATATGCTTGGAGCAGAGCAGCATGGCTTTATTGACAGTGTCGGGTATGATCTGTATTCACAAATGCTTTCTGATGCCATTAAAAATCGCAAAAACAAAAAGAAAGTCAGAAAGAGTAACGCTGAAATTGATATGGGACTTGAAGCATATATTCCAGAAAAATATATTAGTGATCAAGAAGAAAAAATTGAATTTTATAAGAAAATTAAATCTACCAGTCCTGCTGATATCGAGCAAATTAAAGATGAGTTGATTGACCGCTTTGGTAATTATCCTGAACCGGTCGAAAATTTACTGGCAATTTCACAGTTAAAGGCTGAAGCAGATTTAGCTCAGGTCAGAAATATTACCAAAATTAATAGCCAGCAGGTAAAAGTTGAATTTGAATTAGAGGCTTCAAAAGAATTACAGGGACCTAATATTTTTAAGGCTCTTGAACATGTTTCATTTAAAGCAAAAATCAATCTTTCCCCGGCTAACAGGCTGGTTGTGCTGTTGGAACTTCCTGATAATCTGCATCAGAGACAATTATTTACTAATTTAATTACTTTTATGACGGCTGCCAGTGATATTATTCAAAGATAGGAGAAAAAAATGAGAATTGATAAATTTTTAAAAGTTTCGAGATTAGTAAAAAGACGCCCAATAGCTAAAGAAATGGCTGATCAGGGTCGAATTAAGGTAAATGATCACGTGGTCAAGTCCAGCTATGACGTTAAGATTGGCGATATTATCGAAGTAGGCTACGGTTCTAAACAGGTAAAAGCCAAGGTTTGTGCAATTAAAGAAACCACTAAAAAGGCAGAAGCCAGTGAATTATATGAATTAATAAATTAGTTTGGTCTTTAATGACATTTATAGGTGGTCTTGTTATAATTAAAATAGTATTTGTTTTTGATAGTAGAGGTCAAAATTATGAACGGTCCACGTATATACAATTCAGTTAGTCCGGAGGAGCAACTGGCTCGTCTGAAACGTAAACAAGAAAAAAGAGCAAAAGAAGTACACCGTGTACGACGTAATCGCATCGTTGCTTTTTTCGTTGCCATTTTTGCGTTTTTAGGAGTACAGATTGGCGTTACGCACTCTCAGACAGAACATATTAACAGTCAAGTGCATACTTCTAAAAAGGAATTGAAGAAAATAAACAATCAAAAACAAGTTTTATTAGCTAAGCGCAATGACTTGAAAGATACTGATTACGTGGCTAAACTGATTCGTTCTAAATTTTTGTACTCTAAGCCAAACGAAACAATTTACAATTTACCTGAAGGAAAAAACAATAATTAATGAAATATCAAGTTGGACAGAGAGTTACAGGTATTATCAATAATATTAATGACTTAGGCATCTTTGTCACTCTTTCTCATCATCAAACAGGGCTAATTCATCATAGTGATTTTAACAATAATTGGTTGCGGGAAAAGAATAATTATCGTGTTGGAGAACAGATTCGCGTAGTTGTCCTTCATAATTATAAAGGCAAAATCGCCCTTTCAAGAATGAGGGTTAATGATCCTGATTTAATTGATCATACTAACCCTTTTTCTAATACTAAAATGGCAGGTTTTACCAAGACTTTAACGCAAACTGTGAATGATGCCCAAAAAGAAATAAAAAAATTAGAACAAGATTTGGTCAGTTATGCGAATTGATGACTTTTTTAAGGTAAATCATTTGCCGCTGGCTGCTAAAACCCTTGTAGTCGCAGTTAGTGGTGGACCAGATTCATTAGCTTTATTAGATTTGTTATATCAAATAAAGGAGCAATACCATTTTAGATTGCTCGCCGCTCATTTGGATCATCAATTGCGGCCTGACTCTTTTGAAGAAGAAAAAGTAATTTCTGCGTATTGTCAAAATAAAAGTATCGAGTTAATTAATGAAAAATGGCCTCAATCTTTACAACCTTTAGGCGGCGTTGAGGCTGCTGCTAGAAAATATCGTTATGATTTTTTAGTTAAAATAATGCGAAATTATCAGGGAGATTATTTACTAACGGCACATCATATGGATGATTTGCTTGAAAATATTCTGCTTAAATTTATTCGTTCTGGTAATCCTAGTGAAATGAATAGTTTGAGGGCAATTAGCGAAATGCAGGGAATGACTTTGTTAAGGCCTCTTTTAAATGTCACAAAAGCTGATTTATTAGAATATGACAAAAAGCACCACATACCGTACGTAATCGACCAAACTAATAATGAGGATGATACTTTACGCAACAAGTTACGTCATCATGTAATTCCCTTACTTAAAAAAGAAAATAAAAAAATTGGTCAAAATGCTCTTAGATTTAGTAAAGAGGTTAGTTTGCTAACATCAATCGTCGATGAAAGATTTGCTCAGTTTGACCAGCCGAAAAAGTTTTTAAATGTAGCATATCGTCTAAAAACTAGTGCTCTCAAACAATTGAATAGTGAGCAAAAGCAGGCTTTTTGGCAACATTTTATATGGCAGACCTGGCAGGAGCGAGTCAATCAAAATTTGGCGAATTATACGTTACTTGTTTATCAAGGCTTTTTTTATCTTTTTAAACAGTTGCCAGCTAGGCCAGCAAATAAAGAAATTATTCTCGATCAAGTATTTTCATTTAATAAGCGTAAATTTTTACTATCTTTAAAAGCAGCCGAACCTCATAAATTAATTGGAAATTTTAGGGCAAGCAATAAAAAACAATTTACCGCAGGGTCAATTTTACCCGGAACAAAGCTTTTATTAAAAGATGGCAGCCATGTAAAGAGCAAGAAAAAGTTTGCTCAAAGTGGTATTCCGAATATATTGCGGCCATACTGTTTGACTATTTATGATGGTGATAAAGTGGTTTTCATTGAACAGACTTATTCTAATCAGCAAGTGTGTTCTGGTGAAAAATGCTTTTATTTATATGAAGATAATTGATAAAAATTTTTAAATTATTAGAGTACAGATGAAATTTGTGATAAACTTTTATTCGTATATCTCTAGAAACTTTGCGGAGGTTTTATATGAAAAATAACCGGAATCGGCTGTTTTCAAACGGTTTATTCTATATAGTTGTTTTCCTGCTTTTAATAGGAGGAATCAACTGGGCAATTGGCGGATCAAATAATTCTGGTAGCAGTGAGAATATTAGTTACTCTGAATTTGTAAGTGATTTGCGTAAGGGAAAAGTTAAAAACTTTAATGTTCAACCTGCAAATGGTGTTTATACTGTTTCAGGTAGCTATAAAGAAACACAAGAAAGTAAAAACCAGTCAGATAGTAATTTTGACTTTTTTAATGGCAATTCAGGATCAAAAGTAACACGTTTTTCCACTACGATGCTACAAAATGATTCCAGCGTATCCAACGTGCAAGAACTAGCTCAAAAGAGCGGTACTAAGATGACGACTCAGGGTGAGTCACAATCTGGAAACTGGATCTCGACTATTGTCATGCTTGTGCCGACCATTCTTTTCATAGTTATGCTTTGGATGATGGTTAGTCAAAGTGGCGGAGGCCGAGGCGGCAACGGCGGAATTATGAATTTTGGTCGTTCTCATGTTAAGCCTGAGGATCCAAAGAAGAATAAAGTGCGCTTTTCTGATGTTGCCGGCGAAGAGGAGGAAAAGCAGGAACTGGTAGAAGTGGTTGAATTCTTAAAGAATCCGGCTAAATTTACCAAGTTAGGCGCTAAGATACCTTCAGGTGTTTTACTTGAGGGTCCTCCGGGTACTGGTAAGACATTGCTGGCTCGTGCCGTAGCGGGAGAAGCAAATGTTCCTTTCTTCTCAATTTCAGGTTCAGACTTTGTTGAAATGTTTGTCGGTGTTGGTGCTAGTCGTGTACGTGACTTATTTACTAATGCCAAGAAAAACGCACCAAGTATTATTTTCATAGATGAAATTGATGCTATTGGACGCAGACGTGGTGGTAACGCTGGCGGCGGTAACGATGAACGTGAACAGACTTTGAACCAGTTGTTAGTTGAGATGGACGGTTTTGAGGGTAACGAAGGCGTTATTGTTATTGCAGCTACTAACCGTTCTGACGTACTGGATCCAGCTCTTTTGCGCCCAGGTCGTTTCGACAGAAAAGTTTTAGTTGGTACACCTGATGTTAGAGGCCGTGAAGCAATTTTACGTGTTCACGCTAAGAATATGCCTTTGGCTGATGATGTTGATTTAAAGGAAATTGCTCGTCAAACACCAGGTTTTGTTGGTGCAGACCTAGCTAACTTACTTAATGAAGCTGCACTGCTTGCAGCCAGACGAAACGGTAATAATATTACTGCTGCAGATTTGGATGAAGCTGAAGACCGTGTCATTGCGGGTCCTGCTAAGAGAAACAGCTTGATTTCTCAAAAAGAAAGACGCAGAGTTGCCTTTCACGAGGCTGGTCACTCCATTTGTGGTTTAGTGCTTAGTGATTCAAGAACGGTGCGTAAAGTTACTATTGTGCCTCACGGCAGAACAGGTGGCTATAACTTGATGTTGCCTAAAGATGATCAGTTCCTGCTAACTAAGAAACAGTTAATGGAACAAATCGTTGGTCTGATGGGTGGTCGTGCTGGTGAAGAGGTTGTAGTTGGAGACCAGTCAACGGGTGCTTCTAATGACTTCGAACAAGCCACACAGATTGCCCACAGCATGGTGGTTAATTACGGAATGACCGACTCATTAGGAATGGTTGAACTTGAAAAAGAGGGCGAAACTAATCCTTATGGTTTTAAACCGTATAGTGAGGCAACTTCAGCTAAAATTGACGAGGCGGTTAAGAAATTACTTGATGAAGCCCACGCTAAAGCAGTTGAAATTGTTAAAAACAACCGTGAAAAACACCGCATTATAGCTGAAGCTTTACTTAAGTATGAAACTTTAGATGAAAAGCAGATTATGTCTCTGTACACAACTGGCAAGATGCCTGAAAAGACGGAGCAAGAATACCCAAGCGAATCAAAAGCATCAACTTATGAAGAAGCTAAAGCTGCTGCTGAAAAGAAAGAAAACCAATCGCAGAAGAAAAATATTGTAAATTCCGAAAAGGCGCAGGAAGAAAGAGATGCCTCTCTAGAGTCACCCGCCCAAAAGAATGAGGAAGCAGAAGAAAGTAATCCTGATAATCCAGAAAAAGCTGAGTTTCCCAAAGAGTCTGAGCTAGATTCAGAAGAAAAAACATCTGATTTTAATTCTTCTGAGTCAGAAAAGGATTCTGAGGATCAGCAAGATTCAAAGGATACTGATAATTCACATAGTGAAGACGATCATCCTCAAGAATAATAATTAATAGGGCCTACTGTTAGGCTCTATTTTTTTAGGAGAATAAAATGAGTGATTATTTAATTAAAGCAATCGATAAGACTAAAAATTTACGCTTGTTAACGATTACTGCCAAGGATTTGGTTCAAGAAGCACAAACCCGGCATAATACCTGGTCAGCTTCTTCGGCAGTTCTTGGACGTACTTTGCTTGCGAGTGTTTTGCTGGCAGGAGCAGAGCTCACAGATAAGGAAGAATTGACTATCAGACTTTTAGGCAATGGTCCAGTAGGTCCAACAATAGTTACAGCCAAATCGGATTTAACTGTTAAGGGTTACGTTAAAAATCCCCATATTGCTTTACCACCAAAAGAAAATGGCCATATTGATGTTAAAAAAGCCGTCGGTGAAGGGTGGCTTGAAGTAACTAAAGACTTGGGATTAAAAGAACCCTATACAGGACAAGTACCTATTGTTTCTGGTGAGATTGCAGAAGATATTGCATATTATTTAACTAAATCAGAGCAGATTCCTTCGGCTGTTGGCTTGTCAGTTTTTGTTAATCCTAACAATACTATTGGTGAAGCAAGTGGATTTATGTTGCAGGCACTACCGGGTGCTTCAGACAGTTTAATAACTAAGACTATTGAACGAATCAATAAGTTGCCAGCACTTTCTAGTGCTTTTTTGGCTGGTTTGACTCCTGAAAAATTGGCAGCTATGATTCTTGGCGATGACTGTAAGATTTTAGAAAAAGATGAAGTTGCCTTCAAGTGTGATTGTTCTAAGGAAAAGTATGGTAAGATTTTAGCAACAATGAAGAAAAGTCAGCTTGAAACCATGATTAATGAGGATCACGGAGCAGAATTGACCTGTAGTTTTTGTGGTAATAAATACCACTATACAGAAGATGAATTAAAAGCAATTTTGACTAAAATTAATTAATAAATTATTGTCATATAAGTGATAAGTATGTTTTATTCATTTTAGTTAAAATTTTGAAAAGGAAAGAAAATGGTTGGGCAATATTTACGACAGGTAGCTGATAGAATAGGAATACTAAAAATAGCGTTTTTTGGTGTATTTCTTTTTGTTGCCTATGCCGTGTATTTTGCACAACCATATTTAATTACTGCATTATTTCAAGCCCATTTAAGTACAAATTTTCAAATATTGTTAGTCCTTGCTCTTGCAGTCTCATTGATGATGATGCCGTTAATAAACAGTTGTAATAATTCATTTATTCAGGCTGTAAGAAAATTTTCTAAACAAATTTTATGGGAGTCAATTGTTAATAAGCCTTTTAGCTACTTTTCTGATAAACCAGTGGGAAAGGTTCAAAGCTACATTAAAGATGTTTCATTTGCATGTCGAGAGTTGGAGCAATCCGGCCTAGAAATAGTAGTGCAAATGTCTGTCATGCTTATTATGTATACAATAATGTTAAGTCTACAAAATATCTTTGTTGGTATTTTGTATTTATTATTCTTTATTAGTTATATGTTGATTTCGGTGTGGATGGCCAGACGAAATAGGGATAATGTAGCTGCATCGCTTAAAAGTGCTTCTAAAGTCAACGAATATATCATTGATTATTACAGTAACATTGAAACGATTTTATCAACTAATTCTAAAGACTTTGAAGAACAGAATATGGATAAAATATTGAATGATGAACAAAAGACTTTTATCAAGGTTCAAAGAATTACTAACGAGGCCTCTCTGTTCCAGCAATTTTTAATTGTGATTTTGGCTTGCATTATTACGGTTTTAGGGCAATGTTTAATTGGCACTAAAGAAAATCAAGCACTCTCTTTGATCCTGATTCTGCTATATTCTATTGTTAATTTGTCTGGCTTTGGCACCCAGTACTTAGCGATTGAAGAATTTTTAAACAGAATTCGTTCTGGCCTCTCGGAATTAGAGTACGGGAAAAAATCAACTGAGCATCCATTACCTGTTCAATTTGATTCAAACAAAAAAGCAATAATCTTCAAACATCTCAGTTATTCTTACAAAAAGAAACAAGATGTTTTTAAAGATTTGAACTTAGAGTTTAAAAAAGGCAGAATAACCGCACTTGTAGGACCTAACGGCACTGGTAAAAGCACACTGCTTAAACTGTTAACTGGCTTTTATCAGCCAAAAGATGGTCAAATTATTTTGCCCTTTGCCAATCAGCCTGATCTTATGTATTTACCGCAAAATGTTCAATTATTCAACCGTTCAATATTGGATAACATTTGCTACCCCGATAATAAAGTTTCACCTGATACTTTGCTAAAACTGATTGAAGAAATCAATTTAACCACCTTGATTCATTCTGTTACCGATTTAACCAATAAAACACCAGGAGACTTTAAAAATAAAATATCTGGTGGTGAAAAACAAAAGATTTTGTTTTTAAGAGCTATTGTTGCGAAACCCCAGATTTTATTATTAGATGAATTTACCAGTAACTTAGATGAAAAGACTATTACTATTGTTTACGATATGATTAAAAAATATTTACCAGGGACCACTATTATTAGTGTTGTTCATCGCTTTGAAGAACTGCAATATTATGACGAAGTGGTGCGACTAAAGCAGAATGAATACTAAAAATTTTGCCCGCTTTTTCGTCTTTTCTGGAGATTAAAAGTGCGGTTAGTATCAACTTTGCTATAATGAAAGAGTTGAATAGATAAGTAAAGGAGAAAGTAAATGCTAAACGTATATATAGTTCGTCACGGCCAAACGGATACTAATAAAACTTTTGGTATAAATGGTTCAGGAACTAACTTACCATTAAATGAAACAGGCAGACAACAAGCCGAAAATTTACGCGACAGTTTTGACATTAACAAGATTGATTATGTTTATTCCAGTCCTTTAAAAAGAGCGCGAGAAACAGCAGAAATTTTAAACCAGGGTAAACATGAGATTATTATAGATGACCGTTTAACCGAAATGAATTACGGCAACTGGGATGGTAAAGATGTTCACGAAATAATTGCAAAGTATCCTCAAGTATTTGATGAACTTGGCTATTTCAAAGAGAACTACAGTGATTATTGCACCGGTGAAACCTACCAACATTTGGCAGACAGATTAATGGCTTTCTGGCATGATCTAATTAATAATCATGAAAATGAGTCGGTTTTATTAGTATTTCATGGCACTGCTTCTCGTTCTTTGGTCCAGAATGTTTTGCAGATACCTAGAATTGCTTTAGTTGGCGAGATTCAAAATGCTGGTGTAATCAATATTTCTGTTGATGATCAAAGTAAAAAGGCATTTTTACGTTATTACAATAGGATTGCACCTGGTAAATTTTTTGATTAAAAAAGTGCATTATATTAGTAAGCTTTAACTTTTTATTACGAAAAGTACGATGAATTTTGCTTATATGAGCCTTTTTGTTAAGATATTAAAGTGTTTTGAAAGGGTGATTTAGTGGATAATAGTTGGAAAATTCGTGATATTACTATTCCTAATCGGGTTGTAGTGGCTCCGATGGCTGGTGTATCAAATTCCGCCTTTAGAATGATTTGTAAGGAATTCGGGGCAGGCTTAGTTGTTTGTGAAATGATCTCAGATCACGGTATCATTTATCGTAATAAAAAAACCATGTCTATGATGAAGGTTGATCCGCGTGAGCACCCCATGAGTATTCAAATTTTTGGTGGTACTGAAGATACTTTACTTGAAGCAGCACAATATATTGACCAACATACTGCTGCAGACATTATAGATATTAATATGGGTTGTCCTGTTCCTAAAGTAACCAAAACAGATGCAGGCTCCAAATGGCTGCTTGATTCTAATAAAATTTACCAGATGGTTCACAAAGTTGTCCAAAATGTGCAAAAGCCAGTTTCCGTCAAAATGCGTATTGGTTGGGATCGTAAACACATTTTTGCAGTAGAAAACGCGCTAGCAGCGCAGGAAGCTGGTGCCAGCATGATTGCAATGCATGGTAGGACTCGTAAACAAATGTATATGGGTGAAGCGGACTGGGAAACGTTGCACGAGGTAGCACAAGTGCTTGATATTCCTTTTGTGGCTAACGGTGATATAACGACGCCAGAATTAGCTAAAAAAGCTTTGGATGAAATTGGGTCAACTGCAGTTATGATAGGTCGCGCAGCCTTGGGTAATCCCTGGATAGTTAAAAATATGGTGCACTATTTAGAAACCGGTGAGAAACTTAAACCGCAAACGGTGCGTGAAAAGGTTGCTACGGCTAAGCATCAACTAAAAGGTTTAGTTGAATTAAAAGGGGAAAAGATTGCAGTTCCTGAATTTCGTCAACAAGCTGCCTACTATTTAAAGGGAGTTCCCCGTTCTGCACGTACTCGTGCTAAAATAAATGAGGTTTGGACAGCACAGGAAGTTTATGATTTGCTTGATAATTTCGTTGATGATTATGAAAAAAGGCAAAAACAAAGGACTGTCAGAAGTGAAGTTAATTAATAATGGAGGAAATGTAATTGGCTAAAAATGAAATGAATGACCAATTAATCGTTCGGCGCCAAAAGTTAGATGAATTAAGAGAGAATGGTATCGAACCTTTTGGAATGAGAAAGTTTGATCGGCAAGATTTAGCGCGGTCTTTGAATGAAAAATATTCTCAAGATGATAAAGATGAGCTAAACAAGGAATTGCCTAAGACTAAAATTGCTGGCAGAATGCTGGCTAAAAGGGGTAAAGGTAAAGTCGGTTTTGCGGATCTCTATGATCGGACAGGCAAAATACAGATTTATGTTCGTAAGGACATTGTCGGTGAAGACAATTATAAGATTTTTAAAAAGTCCGATATTGGCGACTTCTTGGGCATTGACGGCGAAGTTATGAAAACTGATACCGGTGAGTTAACGATTCGCGCAACTCATGTTACTTTCTTATCAAAAGCCTTACGTCCTTTGCCTGAAAAATATCATGGTTTAAAAGATGTTGAACAAATATATCGTCAACGTTATCTTGATTTAATTACCAATCGCGAAAGTTATGAACGTTTTGTAAATAGAACAAAAATTATTCAAGCTATTCGTGACTATTTGAACAGCAAGGACTTCTTGGAAGTTGAAACTCCCGTTTTGCATAACATTCCAGGTGGTGCCGAAGCACGGCCATTTATTACGCACCACAATGCTTTAGACATTGACTTGTACATGAGAATAGCTTTGGAATTACCTTTAAAGCGTCTGATTGTCGGTGATATGGAAAGAGTTTACGAAATCGGTCGGGTATTCAGAAATGAAGGACTTGACACTCACCATAACCCTGAGTTTACTGAACTCGAGACTTACTGTGCATACTGGGACTTCCATGATGTCATGGATGAAGCAGAAGGCATTATCCGCGCAGCTGCTAAAGTCGTATCAGATGATGGCAAGATTACTTATCAGGGCTCAAATATTGATTTGGGTAAGCCTTTCCGTCGCGTTCATATGGTAGATATGATTAAGGAAAAGACCGGCGTTGATTTCTGGCAAAAGATGAGCGTAGCAGAAGCAACCAAAATTGCTGAAGACCATGACATCAAGGTTGAAAGCTTCTGGAAGGTTGGTCATATCATTAACGCCTTCTTTGAAAAATATTGCGAAGAAACAATTGTTGACCCTACTTTTGTTTATGGTCATCCAGTTGAAATTTCACCATTGGCTAAGAAAAATGCTGATGATCCTCGGTTTACCGATCGTTTTGAAATTTACATTATGGGTGAAGAATATGGCAACGCCTTTTCCGAATTAAATGACCCAGATGACCAACGTGAGCGTTTTGAAGCACAAATGGCAGAACGTGAAGCTGGAAACGATGAAGCAGATATGATCGATGAAGATTACTTACGTGCTATGGAATACGGTATGCCGCCAACAGGTGGTTTGGGCATCGGAATTGACCGTCTTGTAATGCTTCTGACTGATGCGCCTGCAATTAGGGATGTGCTTTTATTCCCAACAATGCGTCCAGAGCGAATTGAAGATATTGAGCGCGAAGTCGAAGAAGACATGAAGAAAAAGAGCAAATAATAATCAATCGTTTTGCTAGCACTATAGCAAAGCTAATGACACTACTAAAAAAGAATCCTTCTTTAGGGATTCTTTTTTAGTTTTCCTACAATGTATAACCCATTTTTTCGTTATAGGCAGTTATTTTCGAAAGTAGATTATCTTTAACAGACTGGTTTGAAAAATAAAAATACCAATTTTGAAGTAATTTGAGCCAGGAACTTAATCGATACCAGCTGATGCGATCATTTTCTGCGAGCTGCTGATAAATTTTTTCGTTATAGCAGTTAATAAACGAATTAAACTCAGCAGTCGGTATTTTACCGAAATGAACGCTTTCAAAACAGGCAAAAGCTAACCGTTGCTCCTCATCATCAATGAACGGTCCTTGCATATTTTGAAAGATCGTTTCAATTATGGCCAAAATATCAGCAGTATTATTTGTTGTAAAATCTGGATGACTTAAAGTAGAGCCTAAAAAGTCGCTACCATGAGCAACGCTGTGAGCCCAGCCTTTATCTTTAACATAACCGCGGAAATCTTTTTCTTCCTTCAAATAGGAAATACTCCAGTTAAAAATAGTTTTTCGTTCGGTCGCATTTAAAATTGAATGCTTTTTATCGTCATCTAAAATTAGGGAACCCAGTAATGCACTGAATGTTCTGAGAAAAATTAAATCGTTTTCTGGCTGATCGATGCCCTTAAACAGATTTTTTGAATTGATAAAATTGGTAAAAATTTTTGCTTTCTGCTTTGAAGTAAATGAATTTTCAAAAAAGCCACGAGCAAAAAGCGTATAAACAACATCATCACGAAGATGTGGGTCAAGGTTTCCGATATTTTGCAACATATAGTCGATTTGACTATCATCAAAAGTGATTTTACCAGAATCTAAATTAACAAGTTTTTCCAGTTCTTTTTGCAATTCTATAGCCTCCTTTTTATCTGACAGTGATATGATTTCATATTTGTGTATAACAGAATACTACCTTTTACTAGCAATTATGTTTTAGAAACTCTCAAAAGGCAAGCTTTCCCGTTAAAATACTTATTTTACGGATTTATTTTACTAAAAAAGGTTGCAAAATGAGATTGGTTTGCTATAATAATATTTGTCTTGCGGAAGTAGTTCAGTGGTAGAACATCACCTTGCCATGGTGGGGGTCGCGGGTTCGAATCCCGTCTTCCGCTCTAGAAAAAAGACTCACCAAAAGCGGTGAGTTTTTTTAATAAACGGGAAATAGCTCAGCTTGGTAGAGCGCTACGTTCGGGACGTAGAGGTCGCAGGTTCGAATCCTGTTTTCCCGATAATATTCTCATGCTGGTAATTTATTTTTGCTAGTATGAGAATTTTTAGTTTTCTATAGTTATAACAGACCACTTTTATTCTTACACAGGTATTATGTTAAAAAAATTATTTCTAATTTAAATAATAAGAAGGATTGGGTCGCACGAACTGCATCTCTTTGGTATAATAGTTGCAAAGTTTTTTGACATGACACTTA
Source organism: Lactobacillus melliventris (assembly GCF_042679465.1). Classification (NCBI taxonomy): domain Bacteria; kingdom Bacillati; phylum Bacillota; class Bacilli; order Lactobacillales; family Lactobacillaceae; genus Lactobacillus; species Lactobacillus melliventris. The sequence continues at coordinate 53,025 of NZ_JBHTMT010000005.1, forward strand.
TATTTAGCCTCAAACAGAATATTTTACAAATTCTCAAAAAGGTTTATAGTGTATACACGTCATTTTTAAAGGTGGTGCAATGATGAAAAAATCTTATACAACCAGTGCAAATCAAGTATTAGAAATTGCACGTGAACAAGCACAGAATTTTCATCATCGTTTAATTGGTACTGAACACGTACTACTTGCGATGGTAATTGAATCTGATGGTGAAGCCGGCAAAAATTTGCGGGCTTGGGGTGCAACACCGAAAGCGATTCGTGAGGAAATTGAACGTTATACAGGTTATGGCTCAGCTGGCAAAACCAGTTACATGCAGATGTCACCACGCCTCAGCATGGTTTTGGCATATGCTGGCACTTTAGCTGAACGAGAAGGTTCTGCTAAAATTAAAACCTGCCATATTTTATTAGGAATGGTCCTCAATGAGCAGATATTGGCTTCTGTGATTTTGCGTAATTTAAACATTGATCTTGATGGTTTGCGTAATGACATCCTGCACAGTTTAGGTGAAGATGAACAAGATATGGATGAAAATGATCAAGAGGATAGCAGTTGGTCAGGTTTTAATGGCTCTGAAGAAAGCACCAGTAGAAATTCCAGCACACCAACTCTTGATCAGGTTTCAGTCAACCTCAACGAGAGGGCTGAAAATGGTGAGATAGATCCAGTCATTGGGCGTGATCGTGAAGTAGCACGAGTGATTGAAATTTTATCTCGGCGTAATAAAAATAATCCTGTGTTGATTGGTGAACCAGGTGTAGGCAAGACGGCAGTGGCAGAAGCCATTGCAAGTGCCATTGTTGCTAAAAAAGTACCGCACGATTTATTAAAGAAGCAAGTGGTCTCACTAGATTTAGGTGGACTTGTTGCTGGTACAAAATATCGTGGTGAATTTGAAGACCGGATGAAAAAAATCATCAAGGAAATTACTGAGAATGGCAATATTATTCTCTTTGTTGATGAAATGCACACTCTCATTGGAGCTGGAGGCGCTGAAGGCTCAATTGATGCTGCAAATATTTTAAAGCCATCTTTAGCTCGAGGCGATATCCAAATGATTGGGGCAACAACTTTTGATGAGTATCAAAAGTATGTCGAAAAGGACCAGGCTTTAGCTCGTCGGTTCCAAATCGTTAGGTTAAATGAACCTTCTCGTGCTGAAACTTTAGCAATTTTGAATGGCTTAAAACCAAAATACGAAAAATTTCATCATGTAAAAATATCTAATTCTGCTTTAGAAAATGCAATTGATCTTTCTAGCCGCTATATTTCTGACCGTTATTTACCAGATAAGGCAATTGATTTAATTGATGAGGCAAGTGCTGCGGTTAAGATTAAGTCAGGTAAAGGTTCTAACAATCAGTTATTGCAACTTAATGATCAAATCGAGAAAGTCATTGGCGAAAAGAATCATGCTGCAGTTAACCAGAATTTTGCTAAAGCTGCACAACTCCAGGAAAGACAAAATAGTTTGCAAAGAAGACAAGATGAATTAACAACAAAGCTTGATGAATCAACTAGTAAAGGTGCTATAGTTCAACCTGAAGATGTTGCTAAAGTAGTTTCTAATTGGACCGGTGTTCCCGTTACCCAAATGAATCGGGATGAAACTAAGCACTTAGCCAATTTGGAAAAAGACTTACATAAGCGCATCATTGGTCAGAACAAAGCAGTTTCTGCTGTCAGCAGGGCGGTCAGGCGAAGCCGCAGCGGTATTAAAGATGAAAATCGACCAATTGGTTCATTCTTATTTTTAGGTCCGACAGGGGTCGGTAAAACTGAACTAGCAAAAGCAATCGCTGCAGCAATTTTTGGCTCTGAGAACAACTTGATTAGAATTGACATGTCTGAATATATGGATCAAATAGCTAATAGTAAATTGATTGGTTCTGCTCCGGGCTATGTTGGCTATGATGAGGGCGGCCAGTTGACTGAACAGGTTCGCCGCCATCCATATTCAGTAGTATTATTGGATGAAGTTGAAAAAGCTCACCCTGATGTATTCAACTTGTTGCTACAGGTTTTGGAAGATGGCTTTTTAACCGATTCCAAGGGCCGTAAAGTAGACTTTAAAAATACTATTATTATCATGACTTCCAATTTGGGTTCCCGTTCATTATTTGAGACGCAGGCTCTAGGATTTAATGCTGATAATACTAGTCAAACCAAGCTGCGGCAAGATCGCGTTCGTCAAGCACTTAAAGAGTTCTTCAGACCTGAATTTTTAAACAGGATTGATGAAACTATTATTTTTGACGAACTTGATCAAAAGCAATTACGTCAAATAGTTACGCTTTTAACTCGTAAATTGATTGACCGCTTGCATAAACAAGGAGTTCAACTGAAAATTTCCACAGCTGCTTTGGATAAGATTGCAAAAGATGGTTATAATCCTGAAATGGGAGCAAGACCGCTGCGCCGTGCAATTCAGAAAGATATTGAAGATAAGATTGCTTCAATGCTGATTAAAGGTGACCTTAAGAATGGTGATATTCTTAAAGTTGGGTGCAGTCATAATCACTTAAAATTTGATGTTTTGAAACAAAAAGATAATAATTTAGTCGGCGCAAAGTGAATTAATTGACACACGAATTTTATTTTGTTATAGTAGTGCGTGATTAAAAAGCTGATTTTCAGGATTTTGCTGATCTATTGTCCAGCAAAATAATAATAGACAAAAACGACAAAGGTTGTTTTTGTCTTTTTTATGCATAAATTTCCGGCTTTTTGAAATTGTAATCAAAATGTAATATTAGCTTTCTCTGACAGAAAGGGTGTTTTCTCCTTGTTAAATGGACACGTAGTGAATTTTGGCAAACATCGGACAAGGCGCAGTTTTTCCCGCATTAAAGAAGTGCTGGATCTGCCTAACTTGACAGATGTGCAAACCGAATCATACCAATGGTTTTTGGATGAGGGTATTAAAGACGTTTTTGATGATATTATGCCAATTAGTGACTTTTCAGGTAAGCTTTCCCTGGAATATTTGGGCTATAAACTGCAAAAACCAAAATATACCGTTGATGAAGCACGTGATCATGATGCAACTTATGCTGCACCAATGCACGTTACTTTAAAACTGACCAATCAAAAAACCGGTGAGATTAAGACTCAAGATGTTTTCTTTGGTGATTTACCATTAATGACTGAATCTGGCTCATTTATTATTAATGGTGCTGAAAGGGTCATCGTTTCTCAATTAGTTAGATCACCAAGTGTTTATTATTCTGGTGATTATGACAAGAATGGTCGGCAAATTTTTGGTACTACTGTGATACCAAACCGTGGTGCCTGGCTTGAGTATGAAACTGATGCTAAGAATGTTTCTTACGTTCGCGTTGATCGTACTCGTAAATTGCCACTAACTGTTTTAATCAGGGCACTGGGAATTAGTTCGGATGACGAGATTTTAGACCTCTTTGGTCAGAGTGATACCTTGCAATTCACTTTGGATAAAGATGTCCATAAGAATCCGGCTGATTCTCGTGTAGCTGAAGCGTTAAAAGATATTTATGAACGTTTACGTCCCGGTGAACCAAAAACGACTGACTCTTCACGTTCACTTCTTTATGCACGCTTCTTTGACCCACGTCGCTATGATTTAGCACCCGTTGGTCGATATAAAGTTAATAAGAAGTTATCTTTAAAGAGTCGCTTGTATGGTCAAACTCTGGCAGAAACTTTGGCAGACCCTGATACAGGTGAAATTATCGTTAAAAAGGGTACAGTTGTGACCCATGAAGTGATGGATACTCTAGAAAAGTATCTTGATCGCGATGACTTTAAGATGGTTACTTATCAACCATCCAAAGAGGGCGTTTTACCTGATCCAATTAATGTTCAGGAGATAAAAGTTTACTCGAAGGTAAATCCTGAACGTGTTGTTAAATTAATTTCTAACGGTCATATTGATAAAAAAGTTAAGTATTTAACTCCAGCTGACGTGGTTGCTTCTATTAATTATTTCTTCTTGTTGCAAGATGAAATTGGTAACACTGATGATATTGATCACTTAGGTAACCGTCGTATTCGTCGTGTTGGTGAATTGTTGCAAAACCAGTTTAGAATTGGTTTGGCCCGGATGGAACGTGTTGTTAGAGAAAGAATGTCAATTCAAGACCCTTCAACAGTGACACCGCAACAATTAATTAATATCAGACCAATTGTGGCAAGTATTAAAGAGTTCTTTGGTTCATCACAACTGTCACAGTTTATGGACCAGCACAACCCGTTGGGTGAATTAACCCATAAGCGCCGTATGTCTGCTTTGGGGCCTGGTGGTTTAACACGTGATCGTGCTGGATACGAGGTGCGGGATGTTCACTATACTCAATATGGTCGTTTGTGCCCAATTGAGACTCCTGAAGGTCCTAACATTGGTTTGATTAACTCTCTTGCTACATACGCAGTTATTAATAAATATGGCTTTATCGAAACGCCATATCGTCGGGTTTCCTGGACCACACACAAGGTAACTAATAAAATTGATTACCTCACCGCTGATGTTGAGGATAACTACATTATCGCTGGTGCCAATACTCCACTTAATCCGGATGGTTCATTTAAAGATGATCTTGTTTTAGCACGTCATAAGGAAGATAACGTCGAAGTTAGTCCAGATAAAATTGACTACATGGATGTTATTCCTAAACAAGTTGTTTCTGTTGCTTCAGCATGTATTCCGTTTTTGGAAAATGATGACTCTAACCGTGCTTTAATGGGCGCTAACCAGCAAAGACAGGCTGCACCTTTAATTAATCCTCACAGCTGTCTTGTTGGTACTGGAATGGAATATCGTGCAGCACATGATTCCGGTGCAGCAGTTTTGGCTAAAGCCGCTGGTACAGTTGAATATGTCGATGCCAACACTATCAGAGTAAGACGTGCTGACAGTACACTGGATAAGTACACTCTGGAAAAATATCGTCGTTCAAACAACTCGAAATCATACAATCAGACTCCTAACGTTAAGTTAGGCGACAAAGTTGTAAAGGGTGAAGTAATTGCCAATGGACCAACAATGGATCATGGCGAATTGGCTTTGGGTCAAAACCCAGTTATCGCTTTTATGACTTGGAACATGTATAACTACGAAGATGCCATCATGCTTTCTGAACGTCTGGTAAAAGATGATGTTTATACTTCAATCAGTATTGAAGATTATGAATCAGAAGCCCGTGACACTAAACTTGGCCCTGAAGAGATTACACGTGAATTGCCAAACGTTGGTGAGGATGCACTTAAGGATCTCGATGGTCAAGGTATTGTTCGTGTAGGTGCTGAAGTTCATGACGGAGACATTTTGGTAGGAAAAGTTACGCCTAAGGGTGTTACTGAACTATCAGCTGAAGAAAGACTGCTGCATGCCATTTTTGGTGAAAAAGCTCGTGAAGTGCGTGATACCTCATTACGTGTTCCTCACGGTGGTGGCGGTATTGTCCGTGATGTTAAAGTTTATACTAGAGAAAATGGTGATGAACTATCTCCTGGTGTTAATACTTTAGTCCGGGTCTACATTGCACAAAAGAGAAAGATTCAAGTCGGCGATAAAATGTCTGGTCGTCACGGTAACAAGGGTACTGTTGCCGCAGTTGTACCAGAAGAAGATATGCCATATTTACCAGATGGTACTCCAGTTGATATTTGTTTAAACCCAATGGGTGTTCCTTCACGTATGAATATTGGTCAGCTTTTGGAATTACACCTTGGTCGTGCTGCAGATAACTTGGGTATTCATGTTGCTACACCAGTATTTGATGGAGCAAGTGAAGACGATGTTTGGGATACAGTTCATAAGGCCGGCATTGATAAAGATGGTAAAACAGTTCTTTATGATGGCCGTACCGGTGAGCCTTTCCACAACCGGGTTTCTGTTGGTATCATGCACTATCTGAAGTTGACCCACATGGTTGACGACAAGATTCACGCACGTTCAATTGGGCCTTACTCATTAGTAACGCAACAACCTCTTGGTGGTAAAGCACAGTTTGGTGGACAGCGTTTTGGTGAAATGGAAGTTTGGGCTCTGGAAGCTTATGGTGCAGCATATACTTTGCAGGAAATTTTGACTTATAAATCAGATGATGTTGTTGGCCGTGTCAAAGCTTATGAAGCTATTGTCAAGGGTGAAAGAATTCCAAAACCAGGTGTTCCTGAATCATTCCGTGTCCTAGTTAAAGAATTGCAATCTTTAGGATTGGATATTCGTGTTCTTGACATGAATCATAAAGAAATCGAATTGCGTGATATGGATGATGATTCAAATGAGCATTTGAACATTGATACTCTTTCAAAGATGGCTGAAGAGCAACAAAAGAAGAAGTTGGCCGCAGAAACTGCAGATTCTGAAGATAATGAAGAAGCAGCAGAGGAATTGGATACCTCTGTAGATCAGTCTGACGATGATAATAAGATTTCTCAATAAGTAGGAGGTTAAACTTTTGATCGACGTAAATAAATTTGAAAGCATGCAAATTGGCCTTGCATCTCCGAATAAAATTCGCAGCTGGTCATACGGTGAAGTTAAAAAGCCAGAAACTATTAATTACCGTACTTTAAAGCCGGAAAAAGATGGTTTGTTTGATGAACGAATTTTCGGACCGACTAAGGATTGGTCATGTGCATGTGGTAAATATAAAGGTGTGAGATACCGCGGGATCGTCTGTGATCGTTGTGGTGTTGAAGTTACCTCCTCTAAAGTTAGAAGAGAACGAATGGGTCATATTGAATTGGCCGCACCAGTTACTCATATTTGGTATTTTAAAGGGATTCCATCAAGAATGGGACTCATTTTGGATATTTCTCCGAGACTCCTTGAAGAAGTTATCTATTTTGCGGCTTATATTGTAATTGATCCTGGTGATACCGATCTAGAATTTAAACAACTTTTAACAGAGGCAGAATACCGGGAACAGAAAGAAAAATACGGTAATCGCTTTACGGCCAAAATGGGTGCTGAAGCAATTCGTGATTTGTTACGTAAAGTTGATTTAAATAAGGAAGTTACTGATTTAAAGAAAGAACTGGAAACTGCTACTGGTCAAAAACGTACCCGTGCTATCAGAAGACTTGATATTCTGGACGCGTTTAAAGATTCTGGTAATAAGCCAGAATGGATGGTTATAGATGCTGTTCCAGTTATACCACCAGACTTGCGCCCGATGGTTCAACTTGAAGGTGGACGTTTTGCGACTTCTGATCTAAATGATTTATACAGAAGAGTAATTAACCGTAACAATCGGTTAAAGAGACTGTTAGATCTAAATGCACCTAATATTATTGTGCAAAACGAAAAACGGATGCTGCAAGAAGCAGTAGATGCGTTAATTGATAATGGCCGCCGTGGACGTTCTGTAGTAGGACCAGGTAACCGCCCGCTGAAATCTTTATCGCATATGCTTAAAGGTAAGCAGGGACGTTTCCGTCAGAACCTGCTTGGTAAACGTGTTGACTATTCCGGTCGTTCCGTTATTGATGTTTCACCAAAATTGAAATTCTATCAATGTGGTGTTCCGCGTCCGATGGCCTTGGAATTGTTTAAACCATTTGTCATGCATGAGCTTGTTAAGCGTAAGATTGCTACAAATATCAAGAGTGCTAAGCGGAAAATTGACCGCGAAGACGATGATGTCTGGGATGTACTTGAAGATGTTATTAAGGAAAGAACGGTATTGCTAAACCGTGCTCCTACTCTGCACCGTTTAAGTATTCAAGCATTCGAACCGGTTTTGGTACCTGGAAAGTCAATTCGTTTGCACCCACTTGCTTGTGAAGCTTACAACGCTGACTTTGATGGTGACCAGATGGCGATTCACGTGCCTCTGTCAGATGAGGCTGTTGCTGAATCAAGAATGTTAATGCTGGCTGCTCACCATATTCTTGCTCCTAAGGATGGTAAACCAATTGTTACTCCATCACAGGATATCGTTTTGGGTAACTACTGGTTGACTCAGGCTGAAAAGGGTCGTGAAGGTGAAGGAATGATTTTCAACTCACCTGATGAGGCAACCGTTGCTTACACTAACGGTGACATTCATTACCACACTATTATCGGAATGTCTGCTGACTCAATGCCGAAGAAAGCATGGCCTAAAGGTTATGAACATGGCATTTTTGTTACTACATACGGTAGAATCATTTTCAATCAAATTTTCCCAGAAGATTATTTCTACGTTAACGAACCAACTGAAGAAAACTTGAATAATCCTCTTGCTGCCAAGTACTTCTTGGAGCCTGGCGAAGATATTCATGAGAAAATTGACAGCGTGGCAAATGACTTGATTTCTACACCATTTAAGAAGTCCTTCTTGTCTGATTCTATTGCTACAATTTACAAGTATTACAAGGTTCAAAGAACTTCAGAATATCTTGATGATTTGAAGACTTTAGGCTATACCAGTTCGACCACTTCTGGTATTACGATTGGTATGACCGATGTTCCCGAAATTCAGGATAAAGATGAAAAAGTTGAAAAAGCCCACAAACAAGTTGATGTGGTGTCTAAGCAGTTTAGACGTGGTTTAATTACCGAACAGGAACGTCATGATCGTGTAATTAGCATTTGGAATGATTGTAAGGATCAAGTCCAAGATGAAATTGCTCAGATTTATGACCCGCGTAATCCTATTACCATCATGGCTGACTCTGGTGCGCGTGGTAATATTTCAAACTTTACCCAACTTGCTGGTATGCGTGGCTTAATGGCTACTCCAAACGGTGGTTTGTTCGAAATTCCAGTTACTTCCAACTTTAAGGAAGGCTTGTCAGTTCTAGAACTGTTCATGTCAACTCACGGTGCACGTAAGGGTATGACGGATACTGCTTTAAAGACTGCACAATCTGGTTACTTAACTCGGCGGTTAGTCGATGTTGCGCAAGACGTTATTATCCGTGAAGATGATTGTGGTACCGATCGCGGTATTGATGTTCACGCAATCATGGAAGGTGACGAATTAATTGAGCCACTCTACGATCGCTTATTGGGACGCTTTACTGCCGAAACGGTTAAAGATCCTAGAACCGGTGCCACAATTATCGGTCGTAACGTTATGATGGATGAAAACTTGGCTCACCGAATTTGCGATGCAGGTGTGACTAACTTAAAGATTAGATCAATCTTAACTTGTGACACGCCACACGGTGTTTGCCGCAAGTGTTATGGTATGAACTTAGCTACAGGTGAAGAAGTTGAAGTTGGTGAAGCAGTTGGTACTGTTGCCGCTCAATCAATTGGTGAACCTGGTACGCAGCTGACTTTGCGTACTTTCCACAATGGTGGTGTTGCCGGTGCTGAAGATATTACTCAAGGTCTTCCTCGTGTGCAAGAGTTGTTTGAAGCTCGTAACCCTAAGGGTCGTGCCATAATTTCTGAAGTTGATGGTGTAGTTGATTCAATTCAGGAGAATCCTGCTGAACATACTCGTGAAATAACTGTTAAAGGTAAGATCGATACCAGAAGCTACAGTGTTCCTTATACTGCGTCAGTAGCAGTTGCAGAGGGCGATGAAGTTCAACGTGGCGATAAGTTAACTCTTGGTTCAATTGATCCGAAAGAATTGATTCAAGTTACCGATACTTTAACTACTGAAGAGTACATTCTGGTTGAAGTCCAAAAAGCATATAGAATGCAGGGTGTTGATATTTCTGACAAGCACGTCGAAGTATTAACCAGACAGATGTTACAAAAAGTTCGTGTGCTTGATCCTGGTGAGACCGACTTGTTGCCGGGCGAGATTATGGATATTGGTCAATTTAAAGATCGCAACACCTCTGTGATTATTTCTGGTGGTATACCTGCAACTGCACAAAGTGTAATTCTGGGTATTACCAAAGCTGCCCTTGAAACTAACAGTTTCTTATCAGCTGCTTCATTCCAGGAAACAACTCGTGTCCTAACAGATGCTTCTATTCGTGGCAAGAATGATCCATTACTTGGATTAAAGGAAAATGTTATTATCGGTAAGATCATTCCAGCTGGTACTGGTCTTCCAATTTATCGTGATATGGAACCCGAGTCAGATGTAAAGAAACCTAAATCTGTTTACTCAATCGCAGACATTGAGAAGAAGATGAAGGAAGCCGATCAGGCTAGGGAATCATAAACTCAATTAATCAAAAAAACTGTTCCGTTAGAAGTTCCTAACGGAGCAGTTTTTTGTTTACCCCAAATTTTTACTTTAAAATCTTACCAAATAACATATATGACATTGTCCATAAAATTATGCCAACAACCAAAAAAATACCAAATATTTTTACCAAGTCTAGTATTGATTTTGTTGGAAACCAGCCGCTGAATACTAAACAAGGATATATGGTAACCAGCATGATTAGAAAATAAATGACAGATTGTTTTGTTAATGACCAACTTTTGACATCATAAATAACAGAGGTTGCTGCAACTGCAGTTATTATTAGTCCCGTGATAAATGTCGATTTAACGCTATAATCATCGATATATTGTAACTTCATAATCCATGAAAATATACTCATAATGATAAAAGGTATGGCGCCACGTATTGCTGCAGATAAAATATAGTGCATCGTTTTTCCTCAATAAACTTTTGATTTTCTTATAAAAAAGATTTTATCATAGGCTAAATCGTAATAGAAGATACGGGTTTTAGCTAAATGAATTTTATAGTTATAACCCCGCTAAAAAATTTTGTCATTTGTAATTTTATGAATGATTAGTGATAATTTTATTAAATAATGTTATAATCGGAAAAAGTCACGAGGGAGATGTTGATGGTGAAGGAAGACGATTTTTCTTTAAAACAACTGGTATTATTAGCATTATTAACTGCGATTAACGTTGTTGTCAGTCGTATTTTCATTATTCCTATGCCTTTGACTCACGGTAATATCAATTTATGTGATGCAATTATTTATTTAGTAGCATTATTATATGGGCCAGTTGCCGGTGGTATAGTTGGCGGACTTTCAGGATTTTTACTTGATCTTCTTGGTGGATATGGCCAGTTTATGCTCTTTTCTCTTGTTGTCCATGGTTTAGAAGGTTTCTTTGTCGGATTGGTCTTTAAATACTGGAATTTAAGAAATCAAATAGTCAAGGGGGTAATTGCCGGAGTAGTAGGAGTATTTTTTATGGTAGCCGGCTATTTTATCACTAATACAGTTCTTTATACTTTTGCTGCAGGCCTTGCTAGTCTTTTTACCAATACCATTCAAGGAGTTGTTGGTGTGGTAATAGCCATCGTTTTGCTGCCGAGCTTGCAACATTTAATGGCAAGATACGGTTAGTATTTATTTGTAAATTATTTTAGATTCATAAAGTGCTGCATTATCGGTTGTGGGATGCAGCTTTTTTAGTTGCTCAAAAGCTGTATGATTAAACCAATATAAATGAAAGGAATAAATGCTACAGGTTCTTTTTTGCTTACTTCACTAACAATAAAAAAGGTGAGTAGAATAATTGAGGCAGTCAAAAAAGTTAAATTGGCAAATTTAGGGTCAAAACAAAAAGTTAAAACAAGATAGATTATTAAATCTCCCTTGCCAATTTTATTTTTTATTGTTTCATAAAGAAAAAGTAAAAAAATGGGACAAAACTCCACTAAATCTGTAATATTGATTTGCGGAAAAGTTTTAATTATACGCAAAGCTGAAATAAAAAAGGTTGGAGCAACGAACGCAATATCAAACTCTTTTGACTGATAATCACTGATAGCAGCTAGGAGTATGTTAAACAAGACAATCGCTGTGATTGCATCATGAGGATTGCTAAAATCGATCTTAAGGAAAGTAAATCCTCCTAAAAACTCTGTTACAAAATATTCAGCAGGAATCTGAATTTTGCAATAACGACAACGACCTTTGAGTAATAAATAAGAAATTAATGGTATCTCATCAAATATGTTTAGTTGCTGATTACAGTTAGTGCATTTTGACCGGCTAAAAATAAAGTCTTCTTTTCCAACTCTTTCGACAATAACGCAGGCATGAGAAGCCAGACAGGTTCCAATCAAAAAATTGCTAATTTTAAAAATCAAGTTCATTTCATTACCCCACTAGAACTAAATACGAAAAAACTGATATAAATTTTTTAGCTAATAAAAATAATTTGCATTTTTAATTCAAGCGAGTACAATAGTCAATGTGTATTTTGAAGATTTATCTGGGACCAAAAAAAGAAACTCCTGGATGTGTGAACAAAATAATTTTTTTAGGAGGAAAATTTAATGCCAACCATTAACCAATTGGTAAGAAAAGGTCGTCATACTAAGACGACTAAATCAAAGTCACCTGCTTTAAGCTACGGCTACAACAGTATGAAGAAAGAGCTAGTAGCTAACCCAGCACCTCAAATGCGTGGAGTAGCTACTCGTGTCGGTACCATGACACCAAAGAAGCCAAACTCAGCTTTACGGAAATATGCTCGTGTTCGTCTTTCAAACTTGATCGAAGTAACTGCATACATTCCAGGTGAAGGCCATAATTTGCAAGAACACTCAGTTGTTTTAATTCGTGGTGGTCGTGTAAAGGACCTTCCTGGTGTTCGTTATCACATTATCCGCGGTGCGTTAGATACTGCGGGTGTTGATGGTAGAAAGCAAGGCCGTTCCAAGTACGGTGCCAAGAAAGATTAAGGAGGAGTAAATAATGCCTAGAAAAGGACATGTTGCTAAAAGAGATATTTTAGCGGATCCAGTATACAATTCAAAGCTCGTAACCAAGTTGATCAACCACTTAATGATTGATGGTAAGAGAGCTAAGGCATCTTCAATCCTTTATGATGCTTTTGACATTGTTAAAGAAAAGACTGGCAAGGAGCCACTCGATGTTTTTGAAGAAGCTATGAACAATATTATGCCAGTTTTGGAAGTTAGAGCACGCCGTATTGGTGGTTCAAACTACCAGATCCCAGTAGAAGTTCGTCCTGAAAGAAGAACTACTCTTGGTTTAAGATGGTTAGTTTCATATGCTCGTTTACGTAATGAACATACTATGGATGAACGCTTAGCTAATGAAATTATCGATGCTTCAAACAATACTGGCTCAGCTGTTAAAAAGCGTGAAGATGTTCACCGTATGGCTGAAGCCAACCGTGCATTTGCACACTATCGTTTCTAATTTTTTAGGGAAAGGAAAAAATCTATGGCTAATAAGCGTGAATTTCCATTAGAAAAAACACGTAACATTGGTATTATGGCCCACATTGATGCGGGTAAGACTACTACTACAGAGCGTATTCTTTATTACACTGGAAAAATCCATAAAATCGGCGAAACCCATGAGGGTGATTCCCAAATGGACTGGATGGATGAAGAAAAAGAACGTGGTATTACCATTACTTCAGCTGCTACTACAGCACAATGGCATGATTACAGAATTAACATTATTGATACCCCAGGACACGTTGACTTCACTATTGAGGTAGAGCGTTCACTTCGTGTACTTGATGGTGCTGTTACTGTTCTTGATGCCCAAGCCGGAGTTGAACCTCAGACTGAAAATGTTTGGCGTCAAGCTGAAACTTACGGTGTTCCTCGAATTGTTTTTGTAAACAAGATGGACAAGATTGGTGCAGATTTTGATAATTCTGTTAAGTCTTTACATGAACGTTTAAATGCCAATGCTCTGGCTGTTCAAATGCCAATTGGTTCTGCAGAGAGCTTTGAGGGTGTTATCGACTTACTCAACATGGTAGCTGATGTTTATGATGAAGATAAACTAGGTTCCAAGTGGGACACTATTCCTGTTCCTGATGAGTATAAAGAAGAAGCAGAAAAGCGTCGCGGTGAGTTAATTGAACAAGTAGCAGACGTTGATGATGACATCATGGAAAAGTATCTTAATGGTGACGAAATTTCCGTTGATGAATTAAAGGCTGCTATTCGTAAAGCTACATTGGATTTGAAGATTTTCCCAGTATTTGCAGGTTCAGCATTCAAGAACAAGGGTGTGCAAATGATGCTTGATGGTGTAGTTGACTACTTACCATCTCCATTAGATGTTAAGCCTTATGTTGCTCACGATCCAAAAACTGGTGAGGAAGTTGAACTAGTTGCTGGAGACGAAAAGCCATTCTCTGCTTTAGCATTTAAGATTGCTACTGACCCATTTGTTGGTCGTTTAACTTATATTCGTGTTTACACTGGTTCACTTGAATCAGGTTCATATGTTTTGAATGCTTCAAAGAATGGTCGTGAACGTGTTGGCCGTTTGTTGCAAATGCATGCCAACTCAAGAAGTGAAATTCCTGAAGTCTTCTCAGGTGATATTGCTGGTGCCATTGGGTTAAAGAACACTACTACTGGTGATTCCTTAACTGATCCTGACCACCCATTAATTTTGGAAAGTTTGGAAGTTCCAGATCCAGTTATTCAAGTTTCAATTGAGCCAGAATCTAAAGCTGACCGTGATAAGCTTGATGTTGCCTTGCAAAAACTGACTGAAGAGGATCCAACTTTTAGAGCAGAAACTAATGCTGAAACTGGTCAAACTTTGATCTCCGGAATGGGTGAATTGCACCTGCAAATCATGGTTGAACGTATGAAGCGCGAATTCCATGTTGAAGCTAAGATTGGTGAACCACAAGTTGCCTATCGTGAAACCTTTACTAAGCCTGCTAAAGCACAAGGTAAGTTTGTTCGTCAGTCTGGTGGTAAGGGTCAATACGGTGACGTTTGGATTGAATTTACTCCAAATGAAAGAGGAAAAGGTTACGAATTTGAAGATGCCATTGTTGGTGGTGTTGTTCCTCGCGAATTCATTCCAGCTGTTGATGCAGGTCTGCAAGAATCCATGAAAAATGGTATCTTAGCTGGTTACCCGTTGATTGATGTCAAGGCTAAACTTTATGATGGTAGTTACCACGAAGTCGACTCATCTGAAGCTGCCTTCAAGGTTGCTGCTTCATTGGCATTGAGAAATGCGGCTCCTAAAGCTGGTGCTGTTATCCTTGAACCTATTATGAAGGTTCAAGTAATCACACCTGAAGATTACTTAGGTGACGTAATGGGTTCCATTACAGCTCGTCGTGGTACAATGGATAATATGCAAGACCGTGCTGGAGCTAAGGTGTTGAATTCAATGGTTCCACTTGCAGAAATGTTTGGTTATGCTACTACTTTGCGTTCTTCAACACAGGGTCGTGGTACGTTTACAATGGTCTTTGACCACTATTCACCAACTCCTAAATCTATCCAAGAAGAAATTATTAAAAAGCGTGGGGGTAACGCTGAATAATTTCTGATAGTTAATGGGGTATAATTTTAAAATTGATATAAGAGCTATTGGTAGATCCAGTAGCTCTTTTTTATGCGCAATGTAATTTGAATAATAAACTCTGTCTTTATAAACTAGATTTTGTCATGTCAACCTAACCTAGTTATTTTCACCAAATTGAGCAAAAACATTGCTATATAATATTCCCTGTTGTATTTTAGTTGCTGCTAAAAAATATTACTTTATAAAAGTTAAAATTTTATAATTGCTGATATAAAGTCAAGAAAAATATCCTTTAAGCCTTGATATTCAAGCTTAAAACAGGTATACTATCTTTTGTGTGTCTAGGGCTTTTTCTGCCCTAAAAGCACATTTTGTTGTAAAGCGTTGATACAAAAGGTTGCGGCACACCAGGCTGCATTGCCACAGAGGTAGTGCCGGGAATTTTTGTGGAAGCTAGTCATCTTTTAAAGAAGACGTTGAGGAGGTAATTTAATGGCAAGTCAATCAATTCGTATCAGACTTAAGTCATACGAACATGGTATTCTCGATGAATCAGCTGCTAAAATTGTAGCTACTGCTAAGAGAACCGGAGCTGAAATTTCAGGTCCTGTTCCACTGCCAACAGAAAGGGTATTGTTTACTGTTTTACGTTCACCACATAAGAACAAAGATTCACGTGAACAATTTGAAATTCGTACGCATAAGCGTTTAATCGATATTTTAAATCCAACACCTAAGACTGTTGACTCTTTAATGAAGCTTGATTTACCAAGCGGTGTTGACATCGAAATTAAACTTTAATTTTTAAAAGAAAGAGGTGTAATCATGACCAAAGGAATCTTAGGAAGAAAAGTTGGTATGACCCAAATCTTCACTAAAGATGGTATCCTTGTGCCTGTAACTGTTGTTGAAGCAACTCCTAACGTTGTTATGCAAGTTAAGACAGTTGAATCTGACGGCTACGAAGCAATTCAATTAGGATACCAAGACAAGCGTGAAGTTTTGAGCAACAAACCAGAAAAAGGTCATGCTGCAAAAGCAAAGACTTCGCCTAAGCGCTTCATACGTGAAATCCGCGGAGTTGAGCTTAAGGACTACGAAGTCGGCTCAGAAGTTACTGTGGACACATTTAAGGAAGGTGACGTAGTTGACGTCACTGGTACTACAAGAGGTCATGGATACCAAGGTAACATTAAACGTTGGGGCCAATCACGTGGACCAGAAACTCACGGTTCAAGATATCACAGAATTCCTGGTTCAATGGGTTCCATCATCAACCGTGTTCCTAAGGGCAAACGCCTGCCAGGACACATGGGAATGAAGAAAGTTACCATTGAAAACTTAGTAATTGAAAAAGTTGTAGCAGATAAGAATGTATTATTAATCAAGGGTAATGTACCTGGTGCTAAGAATTCATTGCTTACTGTTAGATCTGCTGTAAAGACTAATAAATAGGAAGGAGGACTAGAATGGCTAATTTAAAAGTTATCGATCAAAAAGGCAAAGACGCTGGTGAAGTTACTTTAAATGATGATGTATTTGGTATTAAGCCAAATGAAAGCGTAGTTTTTGACGCAATTATCAGACAGAGAGCTGGCAGACGTCAAGGTACCTCAAAGGTCAAAAATAGATCCGCTGTTCGCGGCGGTGGTAAGAAGCCTTGGAAACAAAAGGGTACAGGACGTGCTCGTCAAGGCTCTATCCGTTCCCCACAATGGCGTGGCGGTGGTGTAGTTTTCGGACCAACTCCACGTTCTTACGCATACTCAATGCCAAGAAAGCAACGGCGCTTGGCTATCAAGTCTGTTCTTTCCCAAAAATTGATTGATGAAGATTTAGTAGTTTTAGATCAACTGACAATGTCAGCTCCTAAGACCAAAGAATTCAAGTCAATCTTGGACGGCTTAAAAGTTGAAGGCAAAGTTTTAGTTGTTTCTGATGATAAGAATGTTCAATATTCAGCTAGAAACTTGCCAAACGTTAAGGTAATCACTGCTAATGGCTTGAATGTTGAAGATGTTGTTAATTATGACAAATTGGTTTTGACTAAAGAAGCTATTGAAAAGATTGAAAAGAATGTTGAGGGGGCTTCAGCGAAATGAGTGCACATGATATCATTTTAAGACCTGTCATTACTGAAAAGTCAACGAACTTAATGGATGATAAGAAGTACACTTTCAACGTGCTTTTAACTGCAACCAAGACTCAAGTTCGTGATGCTGTTGAAGAAATTTTTGATGTTAAGGTTAAAAAAGTTAATATCATGAATGTTCGTGGTAAGGATAAGCGTGTTGGCCGTTATTCAGGCAAAACCGCTCGTACCCGTAAGGCAATAGTTACCTTAACTGAAGATTCAAACGATATCAAAATTTTCAAAGACGATAGCAACAATAAAGAAGAAAATAAGTAATAGGAGGTCAGTCAATTGGCTATTAAAATTTATAAGCCAACCACAAATGGTCGCCGTAATATGACTACTTCTGACTTTGCTGAAATTACTAAGAGCAAACCAGAACGTACCCTACTTGAGTCACAATCACATACTGCAGGTCGTAACTCTTATGGTCATATTACAAGTAGACACCGTGGCGGTGGACATAAGCAAAAATACCGTATCATCGATTTTAAGCGTAATAAAGACAATGCTAAAGCTGTAGTTAAGGCTATCGAATACGATCCAAACAGAACTGCTAATATTGCACTTCTTCACTACACTGACGGTATTAAAGCTTATATCCTGGCACCAAAAGGTTTAACAGTCGGCGATGTGGTTGAATCTGGTGCTAACGCAGATATTAAACCAGGAAATGCTTTGCCTTTAAAGAACATTCCAACTGGTACTTCAATTCATAATATTGAATTAAGACCTGGCAAAGGCGGTCAGCTTGTTAGAAGTGCTGGAGCCAGCGCTCAAGTTTTGGGTAATGATGGTAAGTACACATTAGTTAAATTACAAAGTGGTGAGGTTCGCAAGATTTTATCAGTTTGTCGTGCAACTATCGGTGTCGTAGGTAATGAACAACATTCATTAATCCAATTAGGTAAAGCTGGACGCAGTCGCTGGTTGGGTAGACGCCCACAGTCTCGTGGTTCCGTAATGAACCCTAACGATCACCCACATGGTGGTGGTGAAGGTAAGGCTCCTGTAGGTCGTCCACAACCGATGACTCCATGGGGCAAGAAAGCTCGTGGTATTAAGACTAGAAATAGTAAGAGAGCCAGCGAGAAATTGATTGTTCGTCACCGTAAGGGTAGCAAATAATAGAAGGAGGGTAATTTAATGAGCCGTAGTATTAAAAAAGGGCCTTTTGCTGATGCATCTTTATTAAAGAAAGTTGATGCACAAGCAGACACAGATAAAAAACAGGTTATTAAAACTTGGTCACGTCGTTCAACTATTTTTCCTTCTTTTGTTGGTTTGACTATAGCTGTTTACGATGGTAGAAAGCATGTTCCAGTATACATTACTGAGGACATGGTTGGTCATAAGTTAGGTGAATTTGTTCCAACGAGAACTTTCCGCGGACACAAGACATCTGACGACAAGGCTACTTCAAAATAGAGAAAGGAGAAACACTTAAATGGCAGAACAAGTTAGTTCAGCTAGGGCAGAGGCAAGAACAGTTCGTATTGCTCCAAGAAAAGCACGTTTAGTCGTTGATTTGATTCGTGGCAAAGACGTAGCTGAAGCATTGGCAATCTTGCAATTTACGCCTAGAGCTGCTTCCCCAATCGTTGAAAAAGTTTTACGCTCAGCAATTGCAAATGCAGAACACAATTACGATCTTGAAAGTGCTAATCTTTATGTGTCTGAAGCATACGTAAACGAGGGAGCTACTTTAAAGAGATTTAGACCACGTGCCAAGGGTATGGCTTCTCCGATTAACAAGAGAACTAGTCATGTAGTTGTAGTAGTGTCAGAAAAGAACGATTAAGGGAGGTATATTAATGGGTCAGAAAATTAACCCAAATGGTTTTCGTCTCGGCGTGATACGTGACTGGGAATCTAAATGGTATGCTGACAGAGGATACAAAGAAACCTTAAATGAAGACCTGCGCATCAGAAAATTCATTGATAAGAAATTAAAGAATGCCTCTGTTTCTACTGTTGAAATTGAACGTGCAGCCAATAGAATCAACGTATCAATCAATACTTCTAAACCAGGTATGGTGATTGGTAAAGGTGGTTCTGAAGTTGAAGCACTGAGAAGAGAATTAAATGCTTTGACTAAAAAGCAGGTTCACGTTAATATTGTTGAAATTAAGAAGCCAGATCTTGATGCTAAATTGGTAGCTGAAAGTATTGCTAGTCAACTTGAAGCTCGTATTGCTTTTAGACGTGCTACGCGTCAAGCAACTCAAAGAACAATGCGTGCCGGTGCTAAAGGAATCAGAGTACAAACTTCTGGTCGTTTAAATGGTGCTGACATGGCAAGAAGAGAATGGCATACAGAAGGCCGTGTTCCATTACAAACTTTAAGAGCTGATATTGATTATGCTTGGGTAAATGCTTACACCACCTATGGTGAAATTGGCGTTCAAGTATGGATTAACCGGGGTGAAATCTTACCTTCTAAAAGTAAGAAGCCCGAAAAAGCTGCGAAGGGAGGAAACAAATAATGCCTCTAGTACCAAAAAGGGTAAAACACCGTCGTGAGTTTCGTGGTAAAATGCGTGGTGCCGCTAAGGGTGGTAAAACTATCGCTTTTGGTGAATATGGATTAGAAGCCCTTGAATCCCACTGGATTACTACTCAACAAATTGAAGCTGCTCGTGTTGCGATGACTCGTTATATGAAGCGTGGCGGTAAAGTTTGGATTAGAATTTTCCCTCAAAAGTCTTACACTGCTAAAGGTGTTGGTGTACGTATGGGTTCTGGTAAAGGTGCACCAGCAGGCTGGGTAGCTGTAGTCAAGAGAGAAAAGATCATGTTTGAAATTGGTGGCGTTAACGAAGCAACTGCTCGTGAAGCTTTGAGACTTGCTGCAACTAAGCTTCCAATTAAATGTAAGTTCGTGTCTAGAAGTTCGGAAGTAGGTGGCAATTCTAATGAAGGCTAAGGAAATCAGAGCATTAACCACTGATCAAATGTTAGACAAAGAAAAGCAATACAAAGAAGAACTCTTTAATTTGCGTTTTCAACAAGCAACGGGTCAATTAGAAAATACCGCTCGCCTAAGCAAAGTCCGTAAAAATATTGCTAGAATTAAAACAATTCTTAGTGAAAAAGCATTGGAAAAAGATTAGTGGAAGGGAGTTATTAACTTGAGCGAATCAATCGAAAGAAATCATCGTCACGTATATCAAGGCCAAGTAATTTCTGATAAGAATGACAAAACTATCACTGTAGTTGTTGATACTTATAAGAATCACCCTGTTTACAAGAAGCGTATCAGATATTCAAAGAAATACTACGCACAAGATGATAAAAATGAAGCTAAAGTTGGCGATACTGTTCGTATCATGGAAACTCGTCCATTATCTCGTACAAAGCGCTTTCGTTTAGTTAAAATTGTTAAAAAATCTGTTTAATTTTGCGGATTTAGTGAGGGGAGGATTATATAGTGATTCAAAATGAATCCCGTTTGAAGGTTGCTGATAACTCAGGTGCCAGAGAACTTTTAGTTATTAGAGTCTTAGGTGGATCAAGACGTAAGACTGGTAACATTGGTGATATTGTGGTAGCAACTGTTAAACAAGCAACACCAGGTGGCGTTGTCAAAAAAGGTGACGTTGTCAAGGCCGTCATTGTTAGAACAAAATCAGGCGCCCGTCGTGAAGATGGTTCATACATCAAGTTTGATGAAAATGCTGGAGTAGTTATCAATGCAGATAAGAGCCCACGCGGTACTCGTATCTTTGGGCCTGTTGCACGTGAGCTGCGTGAGCACGACTTTATGAAAATCGTCTCTCTTGCTCCTGAAGTCTTATAATAAGTGAGGTGCACTGATGTTTGTTAAAACTGGTGACAAAGTAAAAGTTATTGCCGGAAAAGACAAAGGTAAAGAAGGCATTGTTTTATCTGTTAATGTTAAAAAGAACCGTGTGGTTGTTAAAGGCGTTAATAAGATTAAGAAACACCAAAAGCCTTCACAGACTAATGCTAATGGTGGTGTAGTTGAATCAGAAGGTTCAATTCACGCATCAAACGTTAAAGTCATTGCAAAGTCTGAAGGCAAAGCAAATGATAATAAAGAAGAAACTAAGAAGTAGAAGGGAGGACACAAATGGCAAATTATTTAGCTCAAGAATATAAAGAAAAAATTGTTCCTGCATTGCAAGAAAAGTTTGATTACAGCTCAGTTATGCAAGTACCAAAGATTGAGAAAATCGTTTTGAACATGGGTGTTGGTGATGCTGTTTCCAACGCTAAAAACTTAGACGAAGCTGTTGAAGAATTAACTTTAATTTCAGGTCAAAAGCCTTTGGTAACAAAAGCCAAAAAGTCAATCGCTAACTTCCGCTTGCGTGAAGGTATGTCTATCGGTGCTAAGGTTACACTTAGAGGAGATAGAATGTATGACTTCTTGTATAAGTTAATCAGTGTTTCACTTCCTCGTGTTCGCGACTTCCGCGGTGTTTCAAGCCGTTCATTTGATGGTCGTGGTAACTACACTTTAGGTATTAAGGAACAATTAATTTTCCCAGAAATTGACTTTGATAAAGTTAATAGAACCAGGGGTTTAGATGTTGTTATCGTTACTACTGCCAATACAGATGAGGAAGCTAGAGAACTTCTAAGTCAATTTGGTATGCCGTTTGCAAAATAATGGAGGACATTAATGGCTAAGACATCACAAAAAATTAGAAATCATCGTCCTGCTAAATTTTCTTCACGTGAATACACTCGTTGCGAGAGATGTGGTCGTCCACGCTCTGTTTATCGTAAGTTTGGCTTATGCCGTATTTGCTTGAAAGATTTAGCTCACAAAGGTCAAATTCCTGGCCTTAAAAAGGCTAGTTGGTAATACGGATAGGAGGATAGCATAAATGGTCATGACAGATCCGATCGCAGATTACTTGACTAGAATTAGAAATGCTAATATGGCAAAACATAATTCAGTTGAAGTTCCTGCATCAAATATTAAAAAATCTATTTCAGAAATTTTGAAACGCGAAGGCTTCATCCGTGATTACGAAGTTACCGATGACAACAAGCAAGGTATGATTAAGATTTTCCTGAAATATGGTCCTGACGGAGAACGTGTCATTTCAGGCTTAAAGCGAATTTCTAAGCCAGGTCTTAGAACTTACGTAAGCGCTGAAAATTTACCTAAGGTACTTAATGGCTTAGGTATTGCCATCGTTTCTACTTCTGCTGGTGTAATTACCGACAAGGAAGCAAGACAAAAAGATGTTGGTGGCGAAGTTATCGCCTATGTATGGTAATTCTGACAGAAAGGAGAACAATCAATGAGCCGTATCGGTTTAAAAACAATTGAAGTCCCAGATAGTGTCACTGTTACCAAGAAGGGTGACAATATCACTGTTAAAGGACCTAAAGGTGAATTAACCAGATATTTCGATCCAAAAATCACTTTTAAACAAGAAGATGGTAAAATTAACTTCTCACGTTCTAGTGAAAGCGACAAAGCTCTTCATGGTACCGAGAGAGCTAATTTAGCCTCTATGGTTGAAGGTGTGGTTGATGGATATAAGAAAACTTTAAAGTTAATCGGTGTTGGTTACCGTGCAACAGCACAAGGTAATAAACTCACTTTAAATGTTGGTTACTCACACCCAGTTGTAATGACTGCACCAGAAGGTGTTTCAGTGAAAGCTACTTCAGCTACAGACATTGAAGTAGAAGGAATTTCTAAGCAAAATGTTGGACAATTTGCTGCTGAAATTCGCGATGTACGTCCACCAGAGCCTTACAAAGGTAAAGGTATTCGTTATACTGACGAATATGTACGTCGTAAGGAAGGTAAGACAGGTAAATAGAAAATAATTTTTGAGGTGAAATTGTGATTTCAAAACCAGATAAGAACAAATTGCGCTTAAAGCGTCACAAACGTATTCGTAGCAAAATTTCTGGTACTGCTGAGCGCCCACGCTTAAGCGTTTTCCGTTCAAACAAAAACATCTACGCTCAATTAATTGATGACGTAGCGGGTGTAACGCTAGCAAGTGCCTCAACTTTAGATGATGCTGTAGCTAAGGATCAGACTAAAGTAGAACAAGCTCAAGCTGTTGGCAAGAATATTGCTGAAGCAGCGAAAGCTAAAAACATTACTAGTGTAGTGTTTGACAGAAGTGGTTATTTATACCACGGCCGTATTTCAGCTTTGGCAGATGCCGCTCGTGAAAACGGATTAGAGTTCTAGGAAAGGAGATAAATACATGGCAAACCGCAACGATTCTCGCAATAATCGCAGAAATAAGGACGACATCGAAGATCAGTTAGTAGCAATTAATCGTGTCACCAAGGTTGTCAAGGGTGGTCAACGAATGAGATTTGCTGCCTTGGTAATCGTTGGCGACAAAAAAGGTCGTGTAGGCTTTGGTACTGGTAAAGCTCAAGAAGTTCCAGAAGCAATCCGTAAGGCCGTTGAAGCTGGTAAAAAGAACATGATCAAAGTTCCTAAGGTTGGCACTACTATTCCTCATGAAGTAATTGGTCATTATGGCTCAGGTAATATTATGATTAAACCTGCTCCAGCTGGTTCTGGTGTTGCTGCTGGTGGTGCCGTTCGTATCGTTATGGATATGGCTGGTATTGCTGATGTTACTTCCAAGTCACTTGGTTCTAATACTCCAATTAATGTTGTTCGTGCAACAATAGATGGTTTGAAGAAACTTAGAACAAGTGAAGACGTTGAAAAGCTTCGTCACGCTGAATTAGATTAGGGAGACAGGATAAATGACTGAATTAAAAGTTACTTTAATTAGAAGTGCTGCACACCGTCTGCCTAACCAAAGAAAAGTTGTGAAAGCTCTTGGTTTAGGTAGAATTAACAGTACAACTACTTTACCAGACAATGCTGCAACTCGTGGTGCATTGATGAAAATTGCCCACTTGATTTCAGTTGAAGAAATTAATAATTAGTTAATTGAGGAGGTGCCAAATTAATGAAGCTTCATGAATTACATGCTGCTGAAGGTTCACGCAATACTAGAAAACGTGTTGGTCGTGGTACTTCAAGTGGTTTTGGAAAAACTTCTGGCCGTGGCCAAAAGGGACAATTGTCTCGCCAAGGCGGTCATACCCGTTTAGGCTTTGAAGGTGGTCAAATGCCATTATTCAGAACTATGCCAAAGCGTGGATTTAAGAACGTTAACCGCAAAGAGTATGCAATCATTAACTTAGATGATTTAAACAAGTTTGAGGATGGTAACGAAGTTACAGTTGCTAGTCTTAAAGAAAAAGGTTTGGTAAAGAAAGAATTATCAGGCGTTAAGTTGCTTGCAAAAGGTGAGTTAAAAGTTAAGTTAAACGTCAAGATTAACAAAGTTTCCGCCGCTGCGAAGAAAGCAGTTGAAGATGCTGGCGGATCTGTTGAGGTGATCTAATGTTTTCGACCTTGAAGAACGCCTTTAAGGATAAAGAAATTAGAAATAAAATATATTTCACACTCTTTATTCTTTTGATTTACCGAATTGGAGCTAATATCACTGTTCCAGGTGTCAACGCAAAAGCGATTACTCAAGTTGCACAAACTGGTTTGGTCCCAATGCTGGATACTGTTTCTGGTGGTGGACTTGATAACTATTCAATATTCTCTTTAGGTGTTTCACCTTACATTACTGCACAAATTGTTATTCAACTTTTACAAATGGACATAGTTCCGACGTTGGTAGAATGGGGTAAACAAGGAGAAGTAGGACGCCGTAAGACTAATAACGTAACCCGTGTACTTGCATTGTTTGTGGCATTCATCCAAAGTATTGGTATCACGCTTGGTTTCAATGCTTTGACTGAGATGGGGTTAGTCAAGTCACAGACTTGGCAATCTTACTTTGAGATTGCAATTGTAATGACTGCCGGAACAATGTTGCTAACCTGGTTAGGTGATGAAATCACTGATAAGGGTCTGGGCAATGGAGTTTCTGTTATTATTTTTGCAGGTATTATTGCTAGGCTACCGCGAGGACTGTGGCAGCTTTATAAAGAAGACGTTATTAACAACAGTGCGAGTGATCGTTGGCAAGGGATTTTGTTCTTCATCGCGATTATCATTGCAATACTTATCGTAACGCAAGTAGTTACATGGGTAGAACAGGCAGATCGCCGAATTCCAATACAATATACAAGAAGAGCAACTATTAGTGGCTCTGAAAGTTTTTTGCCATTGAAAGTTAATGTTTCTGGTGTTATTCCAGTTATTTTTGCTAGTTCTTTCATCATCACACCGGCAACAATTTTAATGGCTTTCCAAAAGTCTCAAGGCGACCAGCAGTGGTACAAGATAATGACTAATATCTTTAGTATGCAAACTACACCTGGGGTTATAATTTATACTGTTTTAATAATTCTGTTCACATTCTTCTATGCTTTTGTTCAGGTTAACCCTGAGAAGCTGGCTAAGAATTTGCAGAAGCAGGGCGCTTATATCCCAAGTGTTTGGCCGGGTAAAGATACACAAGATTATGTTTCTAAGGTATTGATAAGATTATCAACAGTAGGATCTGTATTTTTAGGCCTTGTAGCTTTATTACCACAACTTGCTACTAATTTTTGGGATTTACCAAGTTCAATTGGATTAGGCGGTACCAGTCTTTTAATTGTTATTGGTGTCGTCTTGGAACTATCTCGTCAAATTAACGGATTGTTAATGAAGAGAGAATACGTTGGATTCATCAGATAGGGACGGATAAATGATTAATATATTTCTTTTAGGTTTGCCTGGTGCGGGCAAAGGTACGGTATCAGAACAAATTGTCGATAAATATCATCTAACTCATATTTCAACTGGGGATATGTTTAGAGAAGCAATGGCTAATGAGACTAAAGTTGGTCTTGAAGCTAAAAGTTACATTGATAAAGGTGATTTGGTACCGGACGAAGTTACTGCCAAATTAGTTGAAGAACGTATAGGGCAACCTGATATTAAAGAGGGTTACATCTTAGATGGTTTTCCACGGACTATTGTTCAGGCGGAACTTTTTGAAGATATTGCTAAACGCGTCAATAAACAATTAACAAACGTAATTTCACTAGAAGTTAAAGAAGAAACTTTAGTAAAACGTTTGTCAGCACGCTTTATGTGCAAAAATTGTGGTGCTACTTATAATAAGATTACAAAAATGCCCCAAGTTAAAGGGACTTGTGATCGTTGTGGCAGTCATGACTTTTATCAACGTGAAGATGACAAGCCTGAAGTAGTAAAAAATCGTTTAGAAGTAAATGAAAAGATGAATACACCGCTAAAGGACTTTTACCAGAAAAAAGGTTTGTTAACTGTTGTTGATGGTGAACAAACCCCTGAAGAAGTTTTCAAGAATGTTGATGCGGTTTTAAGTAAAAAGCAATAATTTGTATATTTACTTTTCCGTGTTATAATTTCAAAGTATGACTGTTTAAATGCGGAGGAACGGCTTTGGCAAAAGATGATGTCATAGAAGTAAAAGGTAAGGTTGTTGATACCTTGCCTAATGCTATGTTTAAAGTTGAATTGGAAAATGGAGCAGTGATTTTAGCACATGTTTCCGGTAAGATTAGAATGCATTATATTCGAATTTTACCTGGAGACCGTGTTACAGTTGAACTTTCTCCTTATGATTTAACTAAAGGTAGAATAACTTATCGATTTATAAAGTAATAACGGAGGGAAACATGAAGGTTAGACCATCTGTTAAACCAATGTGTGAACATTGTAAGATAATTAAAAGAAATGGTCGTGTAATGGTTATTTGCTCTGCAAATCCAAAGCACAAGCAACGTCAAGGTTAGAAAAATAGGAGGTGCAATTTATGGCACGTATTGCTGGTGTTGACTTACCAAGAGATAAAAGAATAGTTGTTGCATTAACTTATATTTATGGTATTGGTGAACCAACAGCACAAAAGATTTGTGCGGATGCTGGTGTTTCTGAAGACATACGTTCAAAAGATTTGACTCCAGATGACCAAGAGAAGCTTCGTGCAGAAGTTGATAAATACCGTGTTGAAGGTGACTTACGTAGAGAAGTCAGCATGAACATTAAGCGGTTAATTGATATTGGTTCATATCGTGGTATTCGCCACCGTCGTGGACTTCCAGTTCGTGGTCAAAATACCAAGAATAATGCTCGTACACGTAAGGGTAGTAAAAAGAATAAATAAAAATTTTAAGGAGGTTTATTGATGCCTAAAACAGCACGTAAACGCCGTGTGAAGAAGCACGTTGAAAAAGGCGTTGCTCATATCCATTCTACGTTTAACAATACTTTAGTCATGATTACTGACGTTCAAGGCAATGCAATTGCTTGGTCTTCAGCTGGTGCATTAGGCTTTAAAGGTAGTCGTAAGTCTACACCATTTGCGGCACAAATGGCAGCCGAAGCAGCAGCTAAGAGCGCAATGGATCAAGGCATGAAACATGTTGAAGTTTCTGTTAAAGGTCCGGGTGCTGGCCGTGAATCTGCTATTAGATCGCTACAAGCGACTGGGCTTGAAATCACCGCAATTCGTGATGTTACCCCAGTTCCTCACAATGGTTCTAGACCACCAAAACGTCGTCGTGTTTAATTTTGTTCTTAATGAAGGACATTGCGTTTTGAAAGGGGCCTAGTAATGATTGAATTTGAAAAACCAAATATTACCGTTGTGGACCAAGAAAAGTCGTATGGTAAATTTGTTATTGAACCACTTGAACGAGGCTTTGGTACTACTTTAGGTAACTCATTACGTAGAGTTTTACTGACATCTATCCCAGGTACAGGACTTGTTTACGTTCAAATAGATGATGTCTTACACGAATTCTCAACCGTTCCAGGCGTAAGAGAAGATGTCGCTAAGATAATCCTGAACCTTAAGAAACTTGAATTAAAGTCTTTTTCAGATGAACAAAAAATTATTGAAATTGACGTAGAGGGTCCGGCTACTGTAACCGCCGATGATCTCAAAGCTGACGCTGATATTCAAATCCTGAATCCTGACCAATATATTTGTACTATTGCTGATGGTGGTCATTTGCATATGCAAATTGCTGTTCAAAATGGCCGTGGCTACGTTGCAGCAAGTGACAACAAGAGTGAGGATATGCCAATTGGGGTTATTCCGGTTGATTCTTTGTTTTCCCCAATAAAGAAAGTTAATTACCAAGTTGAATCAACTCGTGTTGGTAAAAGAGACGATTTTGATAAGCTCACCTTAGAGATTTGGACAGATGGTTCAATCAAGCCTAACGATGCCCTCAGTTTCGCTGCTAAAATTTTAGTCGCACACTTTAAAGTGTTTGAAACTGCTGATGCAAATACTAAATTCAATGATGTGATGGTTGAAAAAGAGGACGATACGGCAGAAAAGAAGCTTGAAATGACAATTGAAGAGCTTGATCTTTCTGTTCGTTCATACAATTGTCTTAAACGTGCCGGAATTAATACACTGCAAGAACTGACTGATAAGACAGAAGCAGATATGATGCGTGTACGCAATTTAGGACGGAAATCGTTGGAAGAAGTTAAAAACAAGTTAGCTGACTTGGGACTATCACTTCGTCAAGAAGATTAATTTCGAAAAATAAAGGAGGTAAACTGATGGCATACCGTAAATTGGGACGAGACAGTGCACATAGAAAAGCAATGTTAAGAGAAATGACTACTCAATTGATCATGAATGAACGCATTACTACTACTGAAACACGTGCTAAAGAAGTTCGCAAGACTGCCGAAAAGATGATCACTTTAGGTAAGCGTGGAGATTTAGCCGCAAGAAGAAGAGCCGCTGCTTTTATTCGTGATGAAGTTGCAGATATTCATGAAGAAAAAGATGCAGTAGTTGTTAAATCAGCTTTACAGAAGCTTTTTAGCGATGTGGCACCTCGTTACAAAGACAGAAATGGTGGTTACACCAGAATTATGAAGCTTGCTACTGCCCGTAAAGGTGATGCAGCTCCAATGGTTATTTTAGAATTAGTTTAATTCGAATAATCTAAACTTAATAGCTATTAAGAATTATCCGTGAGAGTGAGAATAAGCGTTAAGATGATGACGAAAGTTTAGTCTAGCTTAGATGAAGTAATTTATCCCTCCTCATGGATGATTTTTTTTGCTTTAGATTTTAGTTAATAGACAGTGTGCAAATAAAACTTAATTGACTTTTACTTCATATTCAGTTTTAATACTTTAATTTAGTGAGGCAAAATGAATTACACTGCTACAAACAAAGTAAAAATCACTTAATTAAAAGCTACTCCTTTTGATATTGCTAAAATTTATTAAAAAAAAGCCAGATAGTAATGATAAAAATAGAAAGATTGCAAACATGGTTCAGAAATCATAATATTTTTGGTACAATTGAATCAGACTTTTTAGGATGGTGAGAGTATGACAACTGACAGTATTATCAAAATAAAAAATGTAAGCTTTACGTATCCAGAGTCAGAAACTCCCGCTATAGACAACATTAGTCTTGATATTAAACGGGGTTCATGGACATCAATTATTGGCCATAATGGCAGTGGCAAGTCGACAATTATCCGCCTGATTAATGGTTTACTGGTACCTGATGAAAAAGGAAAACCGGAGATTGAAGTTGATGGCTTAAAATTAAATGATGATACGGTTTGGGAAGTTCGAAACAAAGTTGGAATTGTCTTTCAAAATCCTGACAATCAATTTGTGGGAGCTACAGTGGCTGATGATGTCGCATTTGGCCTAGAGAATCGCGGTGTTTCTCACTCTGAAATGGTAAAGGTTGTTCCTGAAGCAATTAAAGCAGTGGGGATGAGCGAATACATCAATGCTGAACCAGCAAATCTTTCAGGAGGACAAAAACAAAGAGTAGCAATTGCTGGGATACTGGCTATTAAACCTAAGATTATTGTGCTGGATGAAGCTACGTCAATGCTTGATCCAGAAGGTAGAGACCAAATATTATCAATAGTGCAAGCGATGAAGAATAAATATGACTTGACAGTAATCTCAATTACGCATGATATTGATGAAGCTAATATGGCTGACCAGGTTTTGGTAATGAATGATGGTAAATTAATTACTAAGGGCAGTACTAAAGATGTCTTTAGTCAAGTTGATCTGTTGAAAAAGTTGGGCTTGGATGTACCATTTTATGAGCAAGTCAAAGCAAAGTTACTGGCTGACTCTGTTAAAATTCCAGCTAGTATAGATTCAGAAAAAGAGTTGATCAATTACTTATGTCAATTAAATTCGAAAATGTAAGTTACATTTATTCTCCAGAAACACCACTTGAAAAAAAAGGTTTAGACAATGTTTCTTTTAAGCTGCAAGATGGTTCTTTTAATGCAATAATTGGTCATACTGGTAGTGGTAAATCGACACTTATGCAACATTTTAATGCTCTAATTAGACCTACATCTGGGAAAATAGAAATAGCTGGCACAACTATCACACCAGAAACTACCAATAAAAATTTAAAAGAATTGAGAAGACATGTTAGTCTGGTTTTTCAATTTCCAGAAGCACAGCTATTTGAAAATACAGTAATAGATGATATTGCTTTTGGACCTAAAAACTTTGGTTATGATAATGAAAAAGCTCTTGCAAGTGCCAGGTTTTGGCTAAAAAAAGTTGGTTTACCTGAAGAGATTGGTAAACGATCACCTTTTGAGTTATCTGGCGGACAAATGAGAAGGGTAGCGATAGCTGGTGTTATGGCTTATGAGCCAGATATTCTCTGTTTAGATGAACCAGCCGCTGGTCTTGATCCTGAAGCACGTAAACAAATGATGGCACTTTTTTCTGAATATCAAAAAGAAGGGCATACTGTAATCTTAGTTACTCATAATATGGATGATGTAGCCAATTATGCTGAAAATGTTTTGGTCATGGAACATGGCAAAATGATTAAACAAGCTGCACCAAGAGACATTTTTAAAGATCGTAATTGGTTACAAGAGCATCATTTAGAAGAGCCTAAGTCTTCCTTGTTTGCAACTAAATTGCAAAACTATCAGTTTGCAAAATTACCATTAACTATAGCTGACTTGGTAAAAGATATAGAAACCAATTTAAAGGGGTGAGAATGTGAGTAAAATCTTAATTGGCCGGTATGTAGCTGGTGACTCGATAATTTATCGTATGGATCCAAGAGGAAAATTACTAGCAACTATTATTTTTATTTTATTCGTATTTTTAGCCAATAATCCAGTTTCTTACCTAATTGTAACTATTTTTAGTATAGCTGCTGTAGCTGCCACTAAACTAAAACCAAAAGTCTTTTGGGATGGAGTTAAACCCCTAATTTGGTTAATTTTGTTCACGTCCTTTTTGCAGTTGTTTTTCTCAGTTGGTGGAACTGTCTATTGGCAGTGGACAATTTTTGCATTGTCTAGTTATGGTATAACCAATGCTATTTATATTTTTATCCGCTTTACAGTGATCATCTTAATTTCTACAGTAATGACTGTTACAACTAAACCACTTGAAATTGCTGATGCTATCGAATGGCTATTGAAACCATTAAAAATAGTTCATGTTCCGGTCGATAAGATCGCTCTGATAATGTCAATAGCTTTACGATTTGTACCAACTTTATTTGATGAAACTTTAAAAATTATGAATGCCCAACGTTCACGAGGTGCAGATTTTAATAATGGCGGGCTAGTTACCAGGGCAAAGGCGATTACCCCTCTCCTGGTTCCACTATTTATTAATTCGTTAGAAACAGCAATTGATTTATCAACTGCGATGGAATCACGTGGTTATCGTGGAGATCAAGGTAGGACAAAATTTAGAATCTTAAAATGGTCCAATGTTGATCTTATTAACTTGTGTTATTTCATTTTACTATTAGGGCTTTTATTAATATTTAGGACACATTAATGACAACAAGATATAAAATGACGGTTGCTTATGACGGACACCTTTTCCATGGCTTCCAGTATCAACCTCGTCAAAGAACTGTGCAAGGAACGATTGAAGCCGCCTTATCTAAAATGACTAAGGGCAAGAATGTGGTTGTTGAGGGTTCAGGACGTACAGATGCAGGAGTTCATGCATTGGGGCAGGTAATTCATTTCGACTATCCTGATAAAGAAATTCCGCCAGAAAGAATGATTTGTGCTTTAAATTCGCTGATGCCGCTAGACATTGTTTTTAAAAAATGTGACATCGTAGATGAAAAATTTCATGTGCGGTATAGCGCTAAA
Source organism: Lactobacillus melliventris (assembly GCF_042679465.1). NCBI lineage: Bacteria > Bacillati > Bacillota > Bacilli > Lactobacillales > Lactobacillaceae > Lactobacillus > Lactobacillus melliventris. The sequence goes on from NZ_JBHTMT010000005.1 coordinate 85,486, forward strand.
GGTAAGTGGTATCGCTATCGCGTTAGTTTAGACAGATTTGTCGATCCCTTTAAGCGCCTATATACGGGGCACTATCCTTACCCAGTTGATGTGGAAAAAATGAAAAGGGCAGCCTTTGATTTACTGGGAACGCACGATTTTACCAGCTTTGCAGCTAGTGGCGGGCAAATTAAGAACAAGGTTCGCACGATGTTTTATGTAAATATCCAAAAAGATAAGCAGAATAATGAAATTGTCTTTGATTTTATTTGTTCAGGCTTTCTTTATAATATGGTCCGCATTTTGGTAGCAATGTTGTTAGAAATTGGTAGAGGCAAACGCCCTGTCAATGATATTCCCCGGGTAATAATGGCACAGGATCGGGAGCAGGTAAGAGAAACTGCTCAGGCAAGTGGGTTATTCTTATATCATGTTTTTTATGATGATATACCTAAAAAATATAGGCTCGACAGGGAATAATATTGACTTTTTAGTTGAAAAGAATTATTATATTAAAGTATGTTTGTCCACGATAGGCCCCGGAATCTTATTGTTTTCAAACAACGTATAAACGGAGGAAATTAAATTGCGTACTACACAATTAGCGAAACCTAATGAAATTGAACGTAAGTGGTATGTTATTGACGCAACAGATGTATCTTTAGGTCGTCTGTCAACTGCAGTAGCAACTATTTTAAGAGGTAAGAATAAGCCTCAATATACACCAAACGTTGACACTGGTGATAACGTCATTATAATTAATGCCGCTAAACTAAAGTTAACAGGTAAGAAAGCTACTGACAAGATTTACTACCATCACTCTGATTACCGTGGTGGCATAAAGGCCACTCCAGCTGGAGACTTGCTGGCTAATAATCCAGTTAGATTAGTTGAATTGTCAGTTAAGGGTATGCTTCCTAAAAACACTCTTGGTCACCAAGAATTTATGAAGATGCATGTTTATGCTGGTGCTGATCACAAGCACGAAGCACAAAAGCCTGAAGAATTAGACATTAACAAATTAATCTAGGAGGATAAATAATGGCACAACAAGTTGCATATGCAGGTACTGGTCGGCGCAAGAATTCTGTTGCACGTGTTCGTTTAGTACCAGGTAGCGGCAAGATTACCGCTAATAATAAAGATATTGATCAATACATTCCTTTTCCTAATTTAGTTAAGGATTTGAAGCAACCATTGACTTTGACTGAAACTGAAAATCAATATGATGTTAAGGTTAATGTCAATGGCGGAGGTTTCTCAGGTCAAGCTGGAGCTATTCGTTTAGGAATTGCTCGTGCTCTTCTTGAAGTAGATCCTGATTTTCGTGGTCCACTGAAGAAGGCAGGTTTCTTAACTCGTGATCCAAGAATGGTTGAACGTAAGAAACCAGGTCTTAAGAAGGCTCGTAAGGCTTCACAATTTAGTAAACGTTAATCAACACGATTATATCAAGGTTTCAAAACACTTCATGGTTCACACCATGGAGTGTTTTTTTGGTACTTTTTAGCTAAATTCACACACTTTCACATCAATACTTTAAAAAAGCAATATGTTGTTTGACTTTGGTAATCCTAATTTGAAGTAGTTTAATGGTTATATATATGATGTTGCAATCTTAGTGAGGTATAAAATGGGTTCCAAACCGGTAATAGATGTGCTAAATTTAAGTAAGCGGTACGCAGATTTTCAACTACAAATTAACAATTTAAAAATAAATGAAGGAAGTATTGTTGGTTTAGTTGGTGAAAATGGGTCAGGTAAGTCAACTTTTTTGAATTTACTATTAAATCAAATAAAAAGTGAAATAGGCAATGTAAAAATTTTTGGTTTAGATTATGTTAAAGATGAATACCAGATAAAACTTAACTTAGGTGTAATTTTGGAGCAAAATTATTTTCCAAACTCATTTACTGTTCAACAAATTGAAAAAATGCTAGAAAAAATTTATTCCCGGTGGGATAAAAAACTCTATCACAATTTAATTGATGAGTTTGATTTGCCTACCAATAAGCCTATTAGTAATTTTTCAAGAGGGATGCTTGTTAAATTAAATTTTGCTGCCACCCTTTCTCATCATCCTAGACTCTTAATTGCTGATGAAGCAACCAGTGGGCTTGATCCAATTATAAGGAAAGAAATCTTGTCTTTGCTAAAAGAATATGTAAGCGATAATCAAATGACGGTATTATTGTCTTCACATATCTTAAGCGATTTAGAACAAGTTGCTGACTATTTTGTTTTTATTAAAAATGGCAATATTTTATTAAAGGGTGGCCGGAGCGAATTGCTTAACCACTATACGATTAAAACCGAAATAACAAGCTTGCCATTGAAAAACATCAAATATAAATTATGCCAAGATAACTTGGTTCAATATCTAGTTGATGTATCACAAGAAAGTGTTGATTATAAAGATTATGCTTCATTAGAAGAAATATTGCTATTTTTAGTAAAAGGAGTGAGGATGGATGAAGGGACTTCTCTATAAGGATTTGCAACTTATTTTAAATAAGGTAAGTTTAATAGGTAGATTGCTAATTATTTTAGTACTGCTTTTGGTGACAATTTTTTGTAGAGAGTCTGGAACGATTTTTCTTTCAATCATTGGACCGATTGGTTTAGCATCAATACCAACTAGTCTATTAGTTGCTGACCAAGAAAATGGATGGAACAGATTTGTCGGTGTTTTCCCTATTCCTAAAAAAAACATAGTTTTGGCTAGATACATTTTTTGTATTTCTTTAATTCTATTTATTAGCTTTATAACTTTAATTTTAAGCATTGGCACTGCTCTGATTTTCCAACAATTTAGTCTGCAAATCCATGTATTGATAGCGATAGTTGGCTTATTGATTGGTATCATGTATGTAGTTCTCTTACTTCCAGCAGTTTATGCTTTCGGTACGTTTGGTAGCACAATCGTAAATATACTGGTCTTAGTCCTTATCATGGGAGTGATTTATATTTTGCAGAAAACGACTTGGGGTCTATTGTTTATCACTTGGATTAGTAATACTAATTCTTTACTATTAGTAATCGCAAGCTGTATCTTAATTGCATTAATATCAATCGTTTCAATGATAATTTCAACAAAAGTATATTCCAACACATTTAAGTAGTTAGGAGCTTGAACTATTATGAGTAAAAAAATATATCATCAAATAGCTGTTGCTTTAGCAATAGTTTCAATTGTACTTGCAGTCGGGATACTGATCTGGGGAGAAAGAGGGACTGCTTTTATTGCAATTATTCCAGCTGTAATTGCAGATTTAATGGAACGGAAGGTAAAGAAAGTAAAATAATTAACTGGGAGTGTCCTACAAGATTGTAACCAAAGTAAGTTATTGAGTGGTATGAGTTGCTTGTATTTATAAGCTCAGTTCATATATTTTGGAAGTAAATTCACACCATTCAGATGAAGTTAGTTGAAATTTATTGAAACAGTGTTTTCAGAAAAGTGTGGGAATACCTGATATTAAAAGCTTTTTGAAATTTAGTCAAATAAATGTTATTCAAACTAGGTCTTAAGAAAGCGCTAATTATTTATTTTTAACGAATTACACCATTTATTATAAAAATTTAAGGCACCAACATAAGTTCGGTACCTTTTGTTTAGATTAGATAGGATTAAAGTAGAATTATGACAAAAACTGAATTAACCCGTTTTCGCATTAAAAAAGGAAAAGAAGCGAAGGCACAGGAATGGATGGACTTTTTAAATGAACATCATCAAGATACTGTAGCAACAATGGCGGGAGAAAGAATGTATATTGAGACTGTATTTAAAGAGGAGTGTGCGGATGGTTACACATACTTTTATTGTTATTCTATGCAAGGAGAAGGGGGAAATGCAGTCGAAGATTCGGATAGTTATATTGATCAAAAACACTTAGAATATTGGGACGAGTGTATAGATACTGCATATAGGCCAGTGGATATGAAAGTGATGGAAAAACTAGTAGCACCTAAAATCAAATGTATTATAGATGCTGATTAAATAAAAAATCTAATAAGGTGTAGTTATTTGAATAAAAGAAAGGCAAAAAACGTCAGATATTATCTGGCGTTTTTTAATGTTGCAATTATTTATTCATATCTTAAAGCAGTGATGGGATCTAATTTTGCTGCTCGTTTGGCAGGCAGTGTTCCTGCTAAAAAGGTAATTATACAGATGATGCCAATAATTAGTAAGCTACTAGTCCAGTTGAACTGAATTAAGGTAAAACCATCCAGCCCTTTTAAGAATGACTTAGCAGCAAAATTGTTTATGGCACTACCTAAGCCCATTGCCAGTAATAATCCCAATGAAGAGCCAAACAAACCAATTAAGATCGCTTCGCAGCTGAAGATGGAAAATACTTTACCTTTGCTAAGCCCTAATGCCTTCATAAGACCAATTTCTTTTGTACGATCTCTCACTGACATGTACAGGGTATTAATTACTCCAAAGCAGGCAGCTACTAATGCGATAGCTCCAAAAACAATTAAAACCCCAGTAACTGCGTTGAATGTTAGGAAAAGTTCATTGACTGCTTCCTTAAGAGTCATACCGGAATATCCTTTTTTAGTTAAATTATCCTCAACTTTCTTAATGCTGCTGGCACTCTTGTTAACAGGAGTAGCAATAACACTAACATACTTATCTTTTAATGCATGCGGAAGACCTTTTTGGTTGGCGGCAATTATTTTTTGCCCTAAGCCATTACTGTAAATAGCAAAACCTTTTGATACTATACTATCGTTTCTGACTCCAACAACCGTAGCAGATATTTTTGTTTTTTTCCTGGTAACGGGTGATTTTGTCACTAAAGTAACTTTTTTATCGAGTGCATCTTGAGCATTTTTGAAGCCATAAGATTTAACCATTGGTTTAGTGATTAAAATCTGGGCCTTTTTTCCGCTAGTTGCAACCTGGTGACCAACTTTCAGGTCGTAATTGATTCCTTCCGTTATTTGCGCAATTATAAGATATTTAGTTTTATTAGGGCCTTGGACATAGTCAACATCACAGTCCTTTAGCGCTTTAAAATCTTTTAAGCCTTTAACTGATTTGATTTTTTTAACGTCGTTTTTGTCCATCATACCATCAGCGTTTTGACTGCTCTTCTTGGTATTATATTTTTGAGGTTCATTCGTATCTTGACTGGAACTCCCAGGCAAAATTGACATTTGCTCAGTTTTACCAACATTGCCGACTTGCTTTTTCAAATAATCATTAACACCATTATTAATACCCATAGTAATGGCAATAGTTAGGGAACCAATAAAAACAGCAATAATGGTTAGGAATGTCCTTCCTTTATTGTGCCATAAGTTTGTAGCCGCCGAGTTAAGAATATCATGAAATCTCATTGCTGTGTTCCTCCTACCACTTGACCATCTTTAATCTGAATCTGACGTTCACACTTTTTGGCTAAATCCGGATCGTGGGTAACAATTATTAAAGTGATATTTTTTTCTTGATGTAATTTAAATAAAATATTTTCAATATTCTCGCTGGTAGCTGAATCCAAATTTCCTGTCGGCTCATCAGCAAAAATGATTTGGGGATCATTGACTAAAGCACGTGCAATACAGACCCGTTGCTTTTGTCCCCCTGATAGAGCACTGGCCTTATTTTTGACTTTACTTTCTAATCCAACTGCCTTGATTGCTGCTAGAGCTTTTGTACGGCGCTCTCTGCCTGTGACTCCAGCTATTTTTAGAGGGAGCATGACATTTTCCAATACGCTGTCTTGAGCGTTTAAGAAAAACTGTTGAAAAACAAAACCAAATGTTTGATTGCGCAGCTTATTTAATGCTTTATTCTTAATTTTACTTGTGGGTTCATTATTTAAAAAGACGCTGCCAGTAGTGGGGTGGTCAAGAAGTGCCAGGATGTGCATCAAGGTAGACTTACCCGAACCACTTTTGCCAATGATAGCCACCGAATCACCTTTGTTAATCTGTAAATTTATTCCACGTAAGGCATCAAACATAGTTGCACCTTTGCCATAGGTGCGAGTTACACCACGAGTTTCAAGTAAACTCATAGATTTTCCTTCTTTCTTTGTATTGCTGTAATATATATATAACACACCATGACTAAAAAAAGGCAAATATTTTTTTAAAATAATTTCAGATTAGGCAAACCAGGGTTCCATAACTTTTATCTCTGGTTTTTCAAAATCAATTTGTGTTAACGCGCCGTATGGCAGAGCAGCACGGGGATAAGCATGTCCAATATTTACATTATATAAAATTGGTGTATTAAAGGTAGCAGTCTCTTCCAGTAAGACTTTTTTATACTCAGAAAAATATTTTTTATCCTGCGGTTTACCAACTAAAATAGCTCGCACATTGTCTAAAATACCAACTTCAGCCAGTTTAGCTACTTCTTTACGATAAAATTCAGGAGCTGGTTTTTCTTCGCATGTTTCTATAAATAATATTTTATCTTGAGCTTCTTCCTCTGTAAGCATGAGATGATATTGACTGGCGATAGGCGGTTCGTCTTCATAACGATTAGGGACTAAGTCATCGTAAAGGCTATCAATACAACCACCCCATAGTCTTCCCAGAATTTTTCCGTGACCGCGTAGCACCTCATAACCAGTATCTTGGTGGTTTATCCTTTTTTTGCCAACTTGGCTGATTGAATAATCAGTTCTTTCTTCATACCAGGTTTCACTAGCAGGAATGATGGTTGCAGGTGAATTTTCAAAATAATGATTTAAAGTTTTTTTGGTGTAAGGTAAAAGTTCGTTTTCTAGCTCTGCAAAATCAGTTAAAAAGCTTGGACCATAAAAAGTTTGCATTCCTAACCTGTAAAACATTAAATGATTATTCGTGGTATCAGAAAAACCACTAAACAACTTGGGATGCTCAAAAACAGCAGTTTTAAATTCCTGATCTGCCATTAAATAAGGCAGTGTCTTGTAGGTATCATCCCCACCAATTGCGGCAATGATTCCTTTGATATCTGGTTCTAAAAATGCTGCTTTTAAATCGGCAGCGCGTTCAGCAGGATGACTTTTGATGTATTTAATACCGCTGAGAGCATGGGGCATAAAAACAGGCTGTAAACCAAGTTGCTTCATGTGCTTAATTCCTTGTTTAAGTTCATGAGAAGCAAAATTCTCTCCCAGAGTACCAGCTGATAAACTGACTATTGCTATCTCATCTCCAACCTGTAAATGTTGTGGTTTCATTAACATAGATTGAACCTCCATTATTAAAAGTAGTTATTAGTTTTTAATCTTACTATAAAAACTTGGCCTAGAAAACCTTAGTGAGTATTTAAAGAACAAGTAAGAAATTATGTTTGATAAGTTAGAGAATGTAAGAACAAAGGAAAAAATTCAGTGAAACTTTTAATAATTGCTTGAAAGCATTTTGATTAAGCTCTACAATATTATATATAATATAATAATGAAGGAAATAATTATGACGATAGTAATTCCAAATCGTCTTCTGGATGGAGTTGTCTTAGCTTTTATTAAAGAAAACAGTGGTTATAGTCGTGGAATAACAAACTGGGCTAAAGCAACTTTTGGTATTCTGAGTCTGCCATCTATCCTGTCTTGAAAAGATTAGGGGAAAACAATTTCTTATTAGTTGGTACCAGGCTTTTTCAGGGAAGAAGCAGGAATTACTATCAAATTACTGCTTCAGGTAAAGCAGAATTAAAAACAATTAAAAAAGAGTGGTACAGTTTTAGCACTAAGATAAATCAAATTATGGGAGAAGAAAATGAATAAAGTTACTGATAATTATATTTTGCAGTTAAAGCAAAATCTTGTTAATTTGCCTAGTTCTGATATGCAAGATGTTGTGGAATTTTATCAGGAGTTTTTACTGGACGGCAATTACCATAATGATTCAGAGATAATTGCTGAGTTAGGGACTCCCAAGCAATTAGCACGCAAAATTATGGCGGACTATTCAGTTTCAATACCTGAAAGAGAAGAGGCACACAAAACCAGCTCCAAGTCTAACTTAAAAACCATTTGGGTTATTTTATTGGGAGTTCTGGCTGCACCCATCGGCATACCATTAGCATTAGCAGCAGTAATAGTTATGGTAGCAGTATTGATTGCATTGGCCGCAATCTTTATTGCTTTAGCTATCATTATTACCTCTTTATTCATCGCTGGTGCTTTTATATTGATTAGATCGTTTGGACTGCTTTTTGGTGGCTACTGGGCTTCAGGCTTTTTCTATGTTGGAGGAGGTTTGGTTTTAACATGTATCAGCTTAATGCTATTCCCAGTAATTATGAAGTTTATTCGCTTCCTAACTGCAGAATGTGCTGCTTTTTTTCAACACATTGGCCGGAAAATTTTCAAGCAGCGTTACTATAAAACCAATGTTTAGATGAGTGAGGAGGATTGGATTAATTATGAAAAAGTTTTATCGTATATGTGGATTGGCCATAATTGTAGGTCTTGTTATGATGCTCGTTGGCTGGTCTAATAACGGTGTAAGACCAATAATTGCTAATCATAACCACTTTACTTTGACCGCTATTGATGATTCTAAGCTCACACGTACATATACTTCAAACCACAAATTTAATAAAGTTTTTATTCAAACTGATTCCTCTGATGTTTTTCTTCATTCGGGCAAAAAATACCAAGTTAATGTTACTGGAGTTAATCCAGATGCAGTACAAGTCAAATTAGCAAATAACCGTTTGAATATTTATGAGCCCAGACCTATTGCAATCAATTGGCGTAAAATTGGTTCCAGAATTGACGTAACTGTTCCTCAAAATGTTCACTATACTGAATTTGATAGCGACAGTGATCACGGAAACATCAGATTAAAAGACCTGAAAGCTAATGCAAATTTTGTGAGTTGTATGGATGGTTATTTAGATATTGATAATATTGACACGAAAAATACAAGTTTAATAACTGGTAGCAACCATAGATTAACACTCAATAACTCTGATCTGGGTAATGCAGAAGTTAAAATAGATGGAGGTTGGTGCAGACTTTTAAATTGTCGTTCAACAATGACTCTGGATGCTTCTAACGCTAATATTACAATTAACAATTCACAACTTAGCAATAGAAATTCTTTTACTTTACAAAGTAGCAATTTAGTAATTAAAAATACGCCTAACCTAAGTTACCAGTTGACAGCAGATGGCAAAGCAATTAGGTATAAGGGTTCAAAGCCCTATGAAAACTTCATCAAAAAGAACTCCAAGAAAAATTTTCTTTTGGTTGATTCAACAGAAGGAACTATTACTATTAAGTAAAAATTATAGCAGGCTCTTTTATCATCAAACTAAGTCCTGAAAGTCAAATAACTTTCAGGGCTATTTTTATAGTTAAACTTTTAGAAAAAACTTAGATTATAAAACAGCTTGTATTAAACAAACCTAGTTAAACAGGATTATGACTACATTAAATATGATTTTTCCAATTTAAATGGAAAATACTGGTACTTACAAATTAATTATTAAAAGATAATATATTTATTGAAAAGGTTTTCAAGCAAGAAAAGAAGTGAGGTTATATATGAAATTTTCTGCCGATGATGTTTTTTTAGATGTCAATGAAGCTAGCGTAGAAGACTTTTTACAATATGCAGCCAAAGCGGCATATGATGCAGGCTATACCAATGACATAGAAAAATTAGATCAGAGTTTTTTGGCAAGAGAGCAAGAATTTTCAACAGGACTTGAAGATGGCTTTGCAATTCCGCATGCTAAAACAACAGCGGTTAAAAAACCGGGTTTTCTTTATTTTAGATTAAGTCAGCCTTTAAACTGGAAGACATATGATAAAAAGCCAGTCACTGATGTTTTCGCATTGATGGTCCCACCCGAAAATGCAGGAGACAAACATTTGCAAATGCTGGCCAATTTATCAACGGCATTGTTGGAAAAAGATTTTAAAGAAAAATTACGCAATCTTTCTTCTAAAGAAATGATTGCACAATTTATTAATGAAAAGATTGGAGAATAAAAAATGAATGTAGTAGGAGTTTCTGCTTGTCCAGCAGGCTTGGCCCATACGCCAATGGCAGCTAAGGCTTTAGAAAAAGCTGGTAAGGAATTAAATTGGAATGTCAAAATTGAGCAACAAGGAATGATGGGACCAGTTAACGCTATTTCCCAGAAAGAAGCAGATGCAGCTGATTTTGTCTTAATTGCTTCTGATCAAAAAATAACTAGTATGGACAGATTTAAGGGCAAGCCAGTTATTCGAGTAGATATTAACACTTGCATTAAGGCACCTAAAGCTGTTTTGAAGAAATGTGCTGCTGCAATTAAGAAGGAGAATTAGTATGAAAAGAATTTTGAAAGAGTGGGAAGGAGCAATCATGAGTGGGATCTCATACATGATCCCAACTGTTATCGGTGGTGCACTTGTTGTTGGTGTACCGCAATTGATTGGTATGTGCTTTGGCTATGGTAATTTATCTAAGTTTGCTAAAACCGGTGGCTTTTTCCATATTCTTTATCAAATAAACTCAGTAGGTTGGATTGGTATTGGCTTAGTTAACTTGGTAATTGGTGGCTATATTGCTTACGCTCTCGGTGACAAACCAGCTTTAGGTGCTGGTTTTATCGGTGGTCAGTTAGCTACTAATAATCAACTTGGCTTTATTGGAGCCATCGCTGCTGGACTCATTGCTGGCTATGTAGCACGTTGGTGCCGCAAGATTAAAGTTCCAGATAAATGGAATTCGGCAATTGAACTTATTGTCATGCCGCTTTTAACTGTTGGCTCAGTGGCGCTCTTTGTAGGTGTTATTTTAACGCCACCACTAGCTTGGATTAATAATGGCTTAACATCTTGGGTTAAGTATATGGTCGAACAAAAGACTAATGCTGTCTTATTAGCTGCCATTATGGGAGGCATGATCGGTGTTGACCTGGGTGGACCAGTTAATAAAGCAGCTTGGGGAGTAGGAAACTTCTTCTTTATAGAAGGCATTTATCAGCCATGTTTATATACCAACATTGCTATTTGCGCTATTCCAATGGGTTATGCGCTTATGAGTTTCATTTGGCCTAAGAAGCGATTTTCTGCCGAATTATTAGAAATGGGACATAACAACTTAATTATGGGAACTTTTGGTATTACTGAAGGTGCGATTCCATTCATGATGAAGGCCCCACAACTGATAATTGTTAATGTACTTGGTGGAGCTCTAGGTTCGGCCACAGGTGCATTTTTAGGAGTGAAATCCCATATTCCACCTTTAGGAGGTTTACCCGGAATTTTGACTGCAGATAATATTTTTGCTTATCTTGCTGGTATTTTTGTTTGTGCTTTATTTATAGCTATAGTTGCACCATTAATTGCTGACTTTACAGATAAGGATTCATCTGGTGATGAATCAGTGAGTGACGACGACATCAAGTTAAATATTCAGTAGAAATAAAACTATAGTTTAAGAAAATATTCCTTTTAAGCTATAGTTTTTTTATTTAGGAGACAGAATGATAAAAAAAGTTTTTGTTGTCCCGCATACTCACTGGGACAGAGAATGGTTTTTTACTTCAGAACGAGCTAAAGCATATTTAATTAAAGACTTAAAAGATGTAATTGATCATTTAGAAAAAAACGAAAAGTACGGTAGCTTTTTATTAGATGGTCAAACTTCTTTAATTGAAGATTATTTATCTTGGCATCCGCAAGATATTGAGCGTGTAAAAAAATTAGTTAAAGAAAAGAAACTTTTCTTAGGACCATGGTATACCCAAACTGATCAGTTCATGGCAGCTGGTGAAAGTATCATTAATAACCTCAGAATCGGGACAAGTGCCGCATCCGATTTAGGCGGATACATGAATGTAGCTTATGTACCGGACTCGTTTGGTCAAGAGTCAAGTTTGCCGCAAATATACTCTAGTTTTGGCATCAAAGATGCAGTTTTATATCGTGGCTTTTCAATGGCGGACACTAAAAAATCTGAATTTATTTGGCAGGGTGAAGATGGTTCCCGAATCAATGTGTTTCGCATGGCTTGTGGCTATTTTATCGGGGGCGTAATTGATGAAAATAAGTTATCAGCATTAATGAAAACTGAACCCTTCAAAACTGTAGTCCAACAAGCAACAACAAATAACATTTTATTTCCGAATGGTTCAGATATGGCTCCATTAAGACATGACTTGCCAGATTTAATTACAAAGTTAAATGATGCTAACGAGAAAGAATACCGATTTAAGGTAGCATCGTTGCCAGAATATATTGACGCAGTGAAAAAAGATAAGCCTGACATGGCAGTGGTTAGAGGTGAGCAGGATTGTGGCAAAGATATGCGTGTTCACAAGTCGATCTATTCTTCTCGAGCAGATATCAAAAAATTAAATACGGAATTACAAAATTATCTCACTAACGTTGTGCAGCCTGTTTTGTCCATGGGCAGTTATTTTGGTCTAAATTATCCTTTTGCAGCAATAAAAAGCTTGTGGCAAAAAATGGGTAAAAATGCGGCACACGATTCAATGGGTAATTGTGTATCTGATAGAGTTAACAATGCGATAAAAATGCGGTATCTGGAAGTGAAAGATACTGCTGAAAGCTTAGTTGATTCGACTTTACGGTTCATTTCTACACATATTAAAAGTGAAAAGCATCCGATTACTTTGACAGTATTTAATACATTGCCCTTTGTAAGAGACGAAGTAATTAATAAGACTCTGTATATTCCAAGTCGCAATTTTAAGATTGTCGATCATGAAAACAATGAGATAGCATACGAAATTAATTCAATCAAAGATAACACTAATTTGATAAAGGGTGCTACTATCCAACTAAATCCGGGAGAAAATATTTATACCCCGAAAAAAGTTTACTGTATCAACTTGAATATTGATTTTGGTGAAATTCCGCCTTATGGTTATAAGCAATTTTACCTAATACCACTTGAGGACAAGGAAATAGAGTTAAATAAATTAGCAATTGCTGATACGAAAATTGAAAATGAGTATTATCAAATTTCTGTTAACACAGATGGCAGTTTGAATATTTTAGATAAACTGAATAAAAAGCTTTATTCAAATCAAGCAATTCTAGAAGAAAACGGTGACGGGGGAGATTCATATAATTATTCACCTGCAAAAAAAGATTTAATAATCTATTCGACTAGTCAAAAACATCAGGTGCAGGTATCTCATGGTAAATTGGAAGATAAGTTGATTATCCTTTTTGATTTTAAGGTCCCTAAAAATTTAGAAGTTAGAAGCCGAGGTCTTACTGACACTGATATGCCTGTAAAAATGGTTGTTAAATTAACCAACTCCGCTAAAATGATTAAGTTTAAAGTTCAAGTTGACAATACTAAGCCGTTGAGTCACAGACTCTGCGTTGATTTTGCTAGTCAACTTGATACTAATTTTAGTATTGCAGATATTCAATTTGGCACAATCAAACGTCCTCTTGCAAAAGATAAAGACTTAGCAGATTGGGCGCAAAATCAAGAAAAATGGCAAGAAAAACCAATTTCTATCAATACAATGCAAAGCTTTGTGTGTCTTTCAAATGCTAAAAGAAATATAGCTGTTATTCCACAAGCGGTCAGAGAATATGAGTGCCTAGGTAAAAAGGATTCTGTTATAAGATTGACCCTTTTCCGCACTTTTGGCAAGCTAGGCAAAAGTGATTTATTATATCGTCCTGGTCGCGCCTCCGGGGATGAAACAGTCCCGACGCCTAACGCGCAATTAAATCATAAATTGGAATTTAAATTTGCACTGACTACAGGACAATCCAGTTATGATCAGTCAAATTTAGCTAATGAAGTTAAAGACTACGAATCTCCTTTGCAAGTCTATGAATATGCAGAATTTTTAAACGGTAGGCTAACTTTTCCACTGAATCTGTGTAGACAGTTTTTAGAACCTGAATTTAGCTTATTTAAAACTGAAAACAAGTTGACAGTAAGTACAATTGAAAGATCAAGGTCTGGTCTAGGATATTGTTTACGACTCTATAACCCCAAATTTCACCAAGTGAGTGAACAAATTACGTTTGCTAAACAGCCAAAGATAGTTCAACTAGTTGATTTAAGGAAGCGTATTTTACAAGATTTAAAAATTAAGAATAAGCAAGTAATTTTACCAAAAATTGGGCACGCTAAGTTTATGACAATTTATTTTGAGTTTTAGGAGATATTATGGTTAAAGCATATTTTGTTAATCACACTCATTGGGATCGTGAATGGTACTTTACTACGCAAGATGCACAGGTATTGAGCGATCAATTATTTACAGAAGTATTGAACGAACTTGAAGAACATCCGGAGGCTAATTTTACTCTTGATGGTCAGATGTCTATTGTAGATGAATACGTTGAGATTCATCCTGAAGCCAAAGGTAGAATTCATAAATTAGTTAATCGGGGACAACTCTTCATTGGGCCTTGGTATACTCAAACAGACGCTCTTGCCCCTAATGCTGAATCTTTAATAAGAAATCTGATTATCGGAATTTTAGATGCCAGACAAAATTATGGTGAACCGATGCTATTAGGTTATTTACCAGATACCTTTGGTTTCAACGCAAATTTACCGATGATTTTAAATCAAGTGGGAATTCATGACTTTCTATCGTGGCGCGGTACGAATTTTAAGAGACAAACTAAATCCGTCTATTTTAAATGGAAAGCGTTAGGTGGAAAAGCAGTATTTGCTGCCAATTTCCCTTTAGGCTATTTTACTGGGCAAATAGATCTGGAATCAAAGCGCAATTTAAAGGACTTTGTCAAAAACCGGCTGGATAAAGGGATAGATTTTGAAGCATTACATGGCAATAATTCTGAAGTCCTTGTACCTTCCGGCATAGACCAAATGAATATAATTCATGATCTTTCAAAGACAATTGCTCAAGTAAATCAGTATTCTAAACATAAAGTTGTAATTAGTTCATACCCCGAATTTATGCAAAAATTGCGGACGAAAAAATTACCTGAGTTTCAAGGAGAACTGAGATACCCCACTTATTCCAGAGTCCATAGAACCATTTGCTCTGTCAGATCTAGAAATAAACGTAAAAACTTTAAACTTGAGCAAGTTATAACTCGGCGTTTGGAACCTTTAATGGTAATCGCCCAATATGCAGGTATTCCAATTTCAAATGGCATAGTTATTAAGTTATGGAAATTGTTGTTCAAAGTGCAACCACACGATACGATGGGTGGCAGTGTTACTGATAACGTGGCGTTAGACATCAATGAGCGCTACAAACAGGCTCTTGAAATAGCAGACGGTTTAGAAAATTACATTAAGAAAAGGTTGGCTCAACGGCTTTCATTATCAGATCATGACGTTTTGGTTTTTAATACAGATCCTTATAGCTTTAAGGGGCGGAAAGTCGTAGAAATTATTTCTAGTTCTGCTAATGTTAAGTTTCCAACTCAAAATAAAGCAGTCATTGTGGACTGCAAAGAAGTCAAATCCAGACCTCATATTATGCAGTTAACTCCTAATGGTTATGAATTTAAAGACGAACCTGGCTATTTCAAATTAAAAGTTAGTATACATGTTGAAATGAAGGGCTTAGGCTATCAGGTTATTCATTTTGAGAATAGTGAGAGCGTAGTGCCTAAGCTTAGTCTACAAAAGGGCAGTTCGATCGCAAATAAGGAAACTACAGTTAATTATCTGGATGGCAAATTTAATTTAGTTACTAAAAATAAAACTTTTACGGATGTCATCAGTGTTTATGATCAAGCAAATGATGGTGACACATATGATTTTTCACCGCTAAGAAATGATCGCGAAATGCGCCTTCCGTGGCAGGGAAAAATTAAGGTTGCTAAGGCAAAAGACATCGAGACACTGCAATTAAGTGGTTCCTGGTCATTACCCTACGATTTAGAGGACAGAGCTAACAGTCAAAATGCGAAGCAAGTAGCGGTAAATTTCCAGCTTACTTTGACTATGGTTGCTAATTCTCCAGTGATATCAGCTAAGTTGATAGTGGATAATCAGGCTCTTTCTCACCGCTTAAGACTTAGATTGAAAACTGGTCTTGAAACAGATAATGTTCATGCACAAATCCAGGGTGGATTTAGAAAAACAACTAATGAAAAAATTGCTGATAACTGGAACGATGAATTTGTTGAAAAACCGGTGAATATTTATATTTTTGATCGTTGTGTCGGTTTAAATAATTCAAAGGTAGGATTGTACTTTTTAGGAGAAGGTCAAAAAGAATATGAAAAAAAGGATGATTCACTTTTTATTACTTTAATGGCTACAACCGGTCAGCTGGGGAAACCGAACTTATTATGGCGACCAGGTAGAGCTTCTGGTGACACTACATCCGTTGGCCATGTGATGATGCCTACTCCAATGGCACAAGAGTTGGGTGTTAATGAGTTTAATTTTGGCTTATATGTTCCAAGCGGAAGTCAATTAAGAGAAGAAAAACTGTCTCAAGTTATTTCTAAATGGTATTCTCCTTCAGTCAGTTACCAAATGCAAAAACATAATTTGTTCGTAAATAGACTAGATAACAAATTGTGGGATGTGGAGTTTGCACAAATTTTGCCTCAACTTAAGAAAAACGAAAATTGGCTGAATATTAACAGTGACATTGAAGTTTCTGCACTTTATTTGTCTTATACAATAAAGAAACATTTGGTACTGCGTCTGTCTAATATGACTAACACAGAAAAAGATGTTTCATATCTTAAAAATAAAGATTTTATTGAAGTTGATGGCTTAGAAAAAATTATTGCACAAGATTTTAAAATTGCGCCTTATGACATGATTACTTTAGTAAAAAAGATTAAGGTTAAGCGCAAGTATTTACTGAAAGAAGTGCAAATGAAAATGAGGTGATAATTTGAAACTATCCTATAAACGATTAGGACAACTTCTTGAACTTTTATTGAATGATTCTGCCAATCGCTACGTTTCAACCTCCTTTTTAGCACAAAAGTGTAATGTAAGCACGAGGACTATCAGATCCGATATTCAAGCTTTAAATAAGGAATTAACTATTTTTAAGGTGACTATCAAAAATAAACGGGGTGCTGGTTTTTATTTAACAAATGTAGATGCAGAAACTAGAGCTAAGTTACTCAAAGTTGCTAAAAGTGATTTGCCGGTTACTAGGTCAGAGGAGCGTATTGCTGCAGTTGAGCAATATTTACTGGTAAATGATAGGGTAAAATTATCAGATTTAGTGGAAAAGTTTTTCATTAGTGATAATACCTTTTTTTCATACCTTGTAACTATTAAAAAAGAATTTAGTAAATTTAATCTTAAAGTAAATAAATCAAATGATGTTTATAGAGTAAAAGGTTCTGAAGCAGATAAACGAAACTTTATTATTGCAAAATTAATTAATAAAAAATCAGATAATTATATTATTGACTTCACTGAAAAAGAAAGAACCATTTTAGCTAATGTCGATCTAGATAAGTTAAAAAAACTTATCCATGCGTTTTTAAGACATTATAGTTATCATATTTCTGACATTAACACTAAAAATATTATTTTGCATTTCGCATTAACTATTTCACGAATCAAATTAAACTTTCATTTGGAAGCAAGTACACATGCAAATATCAAAAAGGATGTGCTGCAAAATTTAAAAGAATTATTTGTAAAAATAGAAAGTGAATTTGAAATTAAACTAAATCAAAAAGAAAAAGATGATTTGGTATATCACTTTGCATTAAACTTTCCTGAATGTGTTATCTATACCAATAAGTCTAATGCTAAAGAAAGTATTGCAAAAGCGGTCACCTTTTTTTTGCAAAATATTAAGAGTGAATTTGCTATCAACCTTTTAAACGATCAGGAATTGCGGGTGAATTTAATTCAACATTTGACGAATTTAGTTAAGATTAAAAAAGTAAATGGTAAGCGTAAAAACCCATTATTAAATGTGATCTTGTCGACTTTTCCTTATGCCTATGAAATAACTGCCTATTCTGCTCCCATTTTGGAACACATGCTAGATCTTAAATTAGATGACGATGAGTTGTCTTTTATAACTCTTCATATTGGTGCTTCGATTGAAAGACAAGGCAATCGTTCTTCAAAGAAAAATGCCGCACTGATATGTGGTTCTGGAGTCTCAACTGCAGTTTTGGTAAGGGCAAAGTTGGAAACACAGTTTGCCGCTTTTTTGAACATTACCGGTACTTATACTTATGATGAATACCTAGAAGGCAAAGCAAATAATAACGATTTTTTGATTTCAATGGTACCTATTAGCAATGCTGCCGTTCCAGTAATACAAATAGATTTAGCAAATTTTCACAATGATATTTTACAATTATCAGATTATTTAAAATCACTCAATAATCCATACCGGGCAATTGATAAATTGTTTGATGAAGATAATATTTATCTATTAAAGGCGAAATTGTCTAAAAATGAACTTTTAGATATGTTAATTAAAAAATTAGAGCAAAAAAAGATTGTTAATAAAGACTTCAAAGAAAAAGTATATGAAAGAGAAAAAATGTATTCAACAGCGATTGGTGGTAAAATTGCAATACCGCACTCTTTGGGCTATGCTACTAATAAATCTAAGGTTTGTTTTGCACGTCTTTCACAGCCGATTATATGGGATGAAAAAAATGAAGTAAAATACGTTTTTTTATTAGCAATTGCTCGACAGGACTATTTAAGTATTCAAAAATTATTTGATTTTATTGTCGATTTACAGACTAATTCTACATTTAGAGAAATTATTGATAAAAGTTCTACTCCTAACGATGTTAAAACAGCAATCAGTAAATTGATTCAAAATAGTTATTGAGATGATATGATTTTAAATAATTAACTAGAAAATAATGGCTTTTTGTCAACAGGCATTACTACATTTTTCTGACTTATTTTAAAGGATCGTAATACTCCTTAGTTGATGTGAATACATAAGTAAAAAAATTTATATAATTAATGAAGGCACAAGATTTGGATTTTAAAACTTGTGCTTTTTATTTGTATATTACTGAAATTTAAACCTGATTTAAAGTTAATTCGCCTTGATCGTATCTGTTTCTAATTATAGTACTAAAGGTAGTACCTAATTGAATTTATTGAATTTTTCAAAACCACAAAGCATCTTTAAGATATGTTAAAGTACCTTCAGTTAACCCATCATCAAGGAAATTGTTTTAAAGTCCATGGTTTTTAACTACAAAAATACCCCCAAATTTGTCATAGACTTTGGGGGTTCATACCAATATTTATTGACTTTTATTTATATATGAGTTTAAAATTTTAATCATTCAATATCGGCATGGTTCTGTATCATTTGTTCCTCTGTAATATTAAGTTCTTTCATTAATCTCAAAACGATGCTGTCAAATAGAAGTAGTGAAAACTGTTCAAACAAAGCTCCCATTGGTTGAATAGATTTATTGTGCTCAAATTTTGATTGGGCATTAATTTGCACAACTATTTCACAAAATTGCGCTAATGGACTATTGTTATCAACAGTAAAGAGAATTTCTTTTAAACCGTTATTTTTTGCTATCTTCGCCTGGGCTATTAGTTTCTCTGATTTTCCCGAAGCAGAATTAAATATTAATAAGTCATTTGAATGTGTATGAGGAGAAGAAATTTCTCCAACAACGCTAACTTCTAGTCCCAATTGCAGTAACCTGTTAGCAAAGGATTTTATCATTAAACCTGAACGACCTGAACCTGAAAAATAGATATGATTACTATTTATTATTAATTGACAGATTCTATTTAAAGTTTTTTCATCTACTGGATCATCAACATTATTGATTTCTTCGCATATTTTTTTTAATTCAAATGCCATATATTTTCCTAATTCAATTTTTGATAAAGATATTCTTCTAACTCTTTATCTTTCTTATTTTTAACACTTTGTAGAAAATCTTTATTTTGAAATAGTTTCATAAGGGTACGTAACATGGTTAAATGTTCATCACCTTTTGCTAAAGCTAAATTAAAAATAAAACTACATTTCACATCTTTTGATTTATCATCCATGCGACCAAATTTTACTGGATGAGAAAATCGAACAAAGCTAACACTGCTTGTGTTGACAAAGTTTTGATTTCCATGTGGAATCGCAATGCCTAAATCAGAATTAACTTGTAATCCTGTAGGAAAATCTTTTTCCCTTTCAATGCAGGCCTTAGTAAATTCATTAGATATTAATTTTTCAGCTAATAGCGGTTTTCCAGCAATTTTGATAGCTTTTTGATAGTCTGGAATAATATCATTATTTGATTGTACAAAGATTTTCATTATTTGGTCAGCTCGTCTTTTATTTCTTCTAAAACTGAGTCCTCATTTATACCCGTTAAAAGGGCAGTTCCTACAATTATTGGTGTTGTAACATTTGGCTTATCCAATTTAGTGGATGAAACGATTAAATCATAGCCATTGAAAACATCATCTGTGCAGTCCATCAATGATTTTTTATCTAAATTCACGTCAGAAACGCTTTGGTCATTCAAATAATCTTGTAGCTCTGCCAACATAACAGAAGATGATGCAATTCCATTTCCACAAACTACTAACACTTTTTTCATGATATATCTCCTTAATTTCTATTTAGCTAAAGAATTTTGTCTACGTTCGTACTTTTTAAGCCAATAACCAAAAGCAACTATTATCAAGGCAATCACAACATATGACCACAAGCCAAGACGAGAAGCTTCAGCAAACAAACCTGTAAATGGATTAGCTGATGGATTTAATGATGAATACATAACACCATTTTTGGCACCACTGCCAAATTCTCTGAATACTTGGGTTGTTGGTTTGGCCATCCAAGAAGCTATATATAATCCTGGAGTAAACATTAAAATTGAAGTAATCCAAGTTCTAATAATGTTGCCATGAAAAATAGGAACCATACATGCAATAAAGAATACAAATTGGGATAAGTCACCCATCGGCATGACTTTATTGCCAGGAAGAAAGACTGCAATAATTTCGATGACTGGGATTAAAAGCAAGGCTGGTGCAATTACGTCAGGATTTCCTATTACTAGTGCAGTATCCATACCTACTGTAATATCACGGCCTTTGAAGGCTTTAGTCATTTTCTTTCGAACAGCATTTGATAAAGGCACAAGACCTTCCATCATGATGGAAGTCATTTTTGGTAACAAGAGCATAACGGCTGCTAGGTACATACCTAAATGTAAACTTTGAATTATTGTATCGCTAGGATTTGTCCAGCTATAACCGGCAAATCCTAAGAAAACACCAATGATAAAACCTACAATAGTAGGATCACCAAACACGCCAAATTTTTTCTGAATTGTTTCTGCAGTGACATTCCATTTTCTAACTCCTGGAATATGATCAAAGATCCAATTCATAGGGTAGGCAAAAATCATATATGTATTTGCAACGGGGTGTGAAATAGAAACTCCTTCAGGTAAATTAAAGAATTTTTCATTCTGCTTAGCTCCTAAATCGGCCATAAATAATGCCCACATATGAAAAATACCAGCGGTAAGTAAACCATACCAGAAATTACCAGAGTAAGCATATACAATCGCGCCCATTGAGGCGTTTTGGTGTAAGTTGAAAACATCAACATTAATACAGTCTGTCAATTTTAACAGTAATAAAATAATATTAATACCTACGCACAAAGGAATTATAACTGCTCCGACTTTTGAGCCGAAACCCATAACTGCTGTCGCTGCACCACCAACGTCAATTGCTTGCAATGAAGAGCCAGTTCTTTTAGCTAAGCCAGTAATTGCTGGTTGCATTTTATCAAGCATGAAAGAAGTGACCATGGTCAAAGCTATAAAACCAATACCAACTTTCATGGCAGAAGAAATTGATTCTGCCCATGACCGACCTACAGCTTTCATTAACACTAAAAATATTAAAGGAATAAAAATAAAGTTACCAAGATTATTAATAAATTGAGTAATTATTTCCATTTTTAACTCCTATTCTTCTGTGAAGCCCATGTTCCAAGCTACATAATCAGGCTTTTTCAGATTACGGTCATCATCTTTTTTAGCTTCCAATAAGTTTGCTCTAGAATTTGGTCTGGAATTTTTAAAATCAAATGGTTCATCTAAGAAAGCATCAAGTACCATTTCCATGTAAGGTAAACCATTTACTCTCGCTCCCAAGCCTATGATTTGGACATTGTTGCTTAACCTTGCCCTTTTAGCAGAGTACGGATTAGTTACTGCTGTTGCTCTTATACCCCAGTGTTTATTAGCCTGCATAGTAAAACCAATTCCTGTGCCACATATATATACACCTAATCTGCACTCATCTTTTTGAATAACTTCTGCCATCTTATCAGCTAATTTAGCAAAAGTATTCTTGCCATCTTCAGGCTTTTTAACGGGATCCCAAACGACTCTGTAATTCTTTTCTTCCTCCAAGTATTTCTTGATGGCTTCTTTCCGCTCGAAACCAATATCATCACATGCTATTGCTATTTTTTTCATACAATTTCCTTTCTGTAAACGCTTAATGTTATTACAAAGCCAATTATAAAATTTGTTTTAATTGGTGTCAACCGCAAAAATATACTTTTTTAGTAATTAAAAGCAATTAAAACCAATTTTTATAGCATAGAAGTAACAAAAATTATAATCTATGATATTCTTGAGTAAAAAGTTTAAAAGGTGAGTAAATAAATGAAATTAACGAATAAAAGAAGAAATGATATTTTAACTGAAATCATAAAGAAAGGTAGTGTTACAGTTCATCACCTTTCAAACGAATTTTCAGTTAGCTACGAGACTATCCGTAAAGATTTAACTTTCCTAGACCAAAAAGGTTACATTATTAAAGAACATGGTGGAGCGACAGCCTTAAATAGTCTTATTGAAAACTCGTTTACTGTGAGACAAGAAAAGCAAATCAAATTAAAAAAATTAATAGCAGTTGCAGCATTCAAACTTATATTAGATAATTCGTCGATTATTCTTGGGTCAGGTAGCACAGTTTTAGAGTTGGCAAAATTATTAGTAGCTAAAAAGAATTTAAAAATTTATACTGATTCTTTTCCTGTAGCAACTGCGTTAGCAAATTCAGACAATGAACTTTATTTTTTTGGTGGAAAAATTAGAGCTAAATCATCCTCGGTTTATGGAGGGTGGACAAATGAAGCAATTAATAGTATAAAAGCTAATATGTGTTTTATAGGTTCAGATAATTTTGCTGGTCATAACGGTCCAACGACGCCTTCATATTCTGATTATGGTGTTGATAAGCTTTTATTAGAGCATTCAAATAAAAAATATGTTCTAGCTGATTCTACTAAATTTGAAGGATCGAGTCTTTATCAAATAACAAATTGGGAAAATATAACTGCCTTAATAACTAATGTAATTTCGAAAGCTCAAGTAGATAGTTTGGCTTCTTTAACTAATATTATTCAAGCAAAAAATTCTTAAGTAAAAAAGACAATTAGCAATTAAGAACATAAAAAATAACCAGTCAGTACAAAAGTGGCTGGTTATTTTAATAAATTTAGTTTTTAATCAACTACAATCGTGTCGTACTCTTATTTGAACATAATCACTGTTAACGGCTTATAAAAGAAGTAAGAATTTTTGCTTAAGCTGTGTTGACAAAAAAGTATGTTCGACTATTAGTCAGATTATAAAAAGTACTTTATAAAACGCTTTAAATAACAAAATTAATTATTTAGCAAAAAACTGAGCTTTTTCAGCCTTATAATGCTAATAGTATAAGCATTAAAGTAGCTCAAAAATAACAATTCATGTAAAATAATAATAAGCTTGTATAGGAAAGAGGATGCTTAGTTTAGAAATTAAATTTTTAAGCTAAAGACAATTTATAAAAAACGTTGTTAATTAACAACTACTTTTTAAATACTAAATGAGCAGAAAACTTCGGATAGCTATCAGAGGCTTTCTGCTTTTTTAAAAGTAAATAACTCATTGTCTTTAATACATAAAATTAAATTTAGGTCTATAAAGAGCCATATAACTTCAGTAAATTAACTTATCTATACAAACATCTTAACTGTAATTTATTTCATAAGCGAATAATGGAGGAGATAGCATGTCCCAAAAGTCAGAACTACTATTCACGAAAACCCCCAAGTCCGGTTTAACTGCTGCTGAAGTAGAACAAAAGCGTGGTGAATTCGGCACTAATGAGTTGCTCGAAAAACGCCCAGTTCCATTGTATAGAAAAATATGGCATCATCTTAAAGATATTTCATCTCTTGTGCTTTTATTAGCAATAATTCTAGCGACATATATGGCTGTTTTTCAAAACGGTGGTTGGACCAAAACCATTGTAATCAGCCTGATTTTGGTCATTAATGTGGTAATTGGACTGTACCAGGAAGCTTCTGCGGAAAGATCACTTGCAGCTCTCAAAGAGATGAGTTTGCCAACAGCTAATGGTCGGCGTGATGGGCACGATGTGACAATCGCTGCTGCAGAACTAGTGCCCGGAGATTTGATTTATCTGAACACTGGTGATCAGGTTCCAGCAGATGCTGTGATTTTAGATGAAACTAATTTAGCTGTTGATGAAGCAATTTTAACTGGTGAAAGTTTACCTGTTTCTAAAAAAAGCTTTCAACCAAAAAATAATTTGACTAGTGATGAACGTGTGTACTCAGGAACTGCAGTTGTTAGTGGCCGGGCATTTGTTCAAGTTAACGCAATTGGTATGGCAACTGAGCTCGGTAAAATTGCGGGTCTTTTAAATGAAACTCATAAACGGGAAACTCCTCTTCAAGGTAAGTTAGACAGCCTGTCAAAATGGATGACATTTTTTGCTGGTCTAGGTGGACTGATGATTTTTGCCTTAAGCATAGGACTGCAAAATAATAGCTTAACTGATAGCTTAATGATCGGGCTATCTTTAGCAGTTGCGGCTGTACCTGAAACTTTGCCAATTATTGTTACTATCAGTTTATCCCGCGGTGTCAAAAGAATGGCTAACCGCAATGCTATTATCAGACAGATTGGTGCCGTAGAAACAATTGGCAATGTTGACGTTATTGCGACTGATAAAACAGGTACTTTAACTCAAAATAAAATGACTATTACCAAGTATTGGACTCCAGAAACCGGCATTAAAAAAGCTGCTGATTTACCAGACGCTGGTCAAAATTTGTTAAAGATGTTAGGTTTAGCTAATAATGCTAAAATCATGGAAAAAGACGGTTCAGAAGAAGTTGTTGGTGATGCTACTGAAGTTGCAATTGTGAACTGGTTACACGCGCAGGGAAGTTCTCGCCAGCTGTTAGAAGAAAAAGCCCCTCGGATAGTGGAAGATCCGTTTGATTCTGATAAAAAAATGATGTCCACTGTCCATCGTCTAGATAATGGCAACCAATTGGTAATTGTCAAAGGGGCTTGGGATAGATTACCCTTAGATGAAAAAGAACCAATTAAAGCGGGCCAAAAGGCTCATGATGATCTGGCTAGAGCAGCGCTAAGGGTGCTGGCAGTAGGATATAAAATAATTCCTGCTACTGCTGATCCAACTAATTGGAATGAAAATAACTCTAACTTGCAGCTTGCAGGTATGATTGGCTTAATTGACCCACCTCGGCCGGAAGCAAGAGCGGCTGTTCATAGAGCAAAACAAGCAGGTATCAAAACCATAATGATAACTGGCGACCATCTTGTGACCGCTGAAGCAATTGCTAAAGAAATTGGCATTTTGGAGTCAGGGCAAAAAGCAATTACAGGAACCGATTTACAGAAAATGTCGGACACTGAATTAAAAAATTGTATTCAAGATATCAGTGTTTATGCTCGTGTTACTCCTAGTGATAAAATTCGGATAGTTCAAGCTTGGCAAGAACTTAATAAAACAGTTGCCATGACAGGTGATGGTGTGAACGATGCACCTGCTTTGAAGGCTGCGGATGTTGGCATTGCCATGGGTATCACAGGTACAGAAGTGGCAAAAGAATCTGCGGATATGGTTCTGACTGATGATAACTTTGCTACAATTATTAAAGCTGTAGCGGAGGGTAGAACAGTCTACCAAAACATTATTAAAGCGGTAGAGTTCTTAATTGGTGTTAATTTTGCTCAAATGTTCTTAATGGTTATCAGTACAATTTTGGGTTGGGGTGCACCACTATTAGCTGAACAATTATTAATTATCAACGTGCTTGCCGATGGGATACCAGGATTCTTTATTAGTAAAGAACCGGGTGAACCAAATATAATGGATCAAGATCCAATAGGTAACGAGGAGAGCCTTCTTGGACGCGGATTAATGCAAAGAATGATTGTTAGAGCGACAACTTTCACAGTTTTAACTCTGGGAGTTTACGCCTATGGTAAATTTGTTATTTCACCTAATGACGCGCAAGTGAGTATGACTTTAGTCTTTTTAGTTTTAGCCCTTGGCTCCATGATTGATATCTACGCTATTAAAGATTCTCAACCAATCACTGTGCAAACATTTAAATCCAATAAAATGCTTAATTGGGGACTGTTACTAAGTATGATACTGGTTTTATCACTGACACTCTTACCTCGTTTGCGACAATTTTTGCACTTTGCCTTGCTACCTGTTCAGGGCTGGCTGGTCGTTTTGATTGGTAGTTTAATTCCTATTTTTGTTTTGGAAATGAATAAACGTTTGACTAGCAACATTAAAATGGAAGTAGAAAAAAATAGTTGCTAAAGAATTGATTTCAAAATAAGTCTTGAAAGTTGTCTTACTTTTAGGGCTTATTTATTTGGCCAAAATTGATAATCATTTTGCTTTTTGATAGTTAAATAAATATTTATTATTGACATATAAATGTAATAAAATTACAGTTTTGTTACAAGTAATTAATATAGTTTGTTTTTTGAGCTTAGAAAATGAAACACAAGTATTTGAGAACAGTTTTATGTTCTGCAGTCACCCTTTTTTCTTTTACAGCGCTAGCTAATTCAACTGTAGTTAAAGCTGAGAATATTGATACTGCTAAGTCAGTAGCAGTTAATCGGGCAACAGACCCGGTTATGACCGTTACGTCTGCTAAACGGTTTTCTAAAGTATTTAAATTGGTTCGGAATACTATTGTTTATCCCACAGTTAATGATGTTATCAATGATACTTCTAAACTAATTGGCAGAAGCTCGGTTAAGAAAATGGCAGATAAAATTATAAAATTAAGATTACTGAATTTGGTACCAGTAGAGTTGAATTGGTTGCTCACATAGTTGATCAAAGTGGCAAAAATCAAGGCTGGGTTGACTTCTTTAATAGCGATCTTTATAACATAAATGTTAAGAAAAAAGCATTACAGCCACTGACCAAAGCCGAATTAAAAGTCATGAATTTACCGTTTGAAGGCAAAAAGCCATCACTAATTCAAATTAAAAATGAGGCTAAAAGCTACACGGTCAAAACGAAAAAAATTGCCAATAAATCAATAAAGGAAATAAAAGACTGGTTTGCTTATAAAGGTGATTTAGCGTATACACAATATCCATCACTATTAGTTGGTAAATAGTAATTATTTATAAAAATGCGTGTAAAAGTATCAAACTTTTACACGCATTTTGTTTCAAATAGAATAATTAAAAGACTAATGACTCAAATCAACTGGTAAAAAATTTTAAGCTAGAGCTTTTTGTCTTTTAGTTTCTAATACTTTAAAGTCGTGTTGAATAGGTTGAGTGATTTTAGACGTTGTGTCAGGGTCCAGAACAAACTTGGTCATTGTTGGGCAGTCTTCGGGTTGAATATATAAACTTCTGCCTGAAACATCATATCCTGCCCAGTAACCAGAATAATCACATTTGTCTTCACCCTCGTGAAGATGTTCTAGTCCCCGTGGAATCATGACGGATTTAAAGACGTTATATAATTGTGGAATTCCTTGATCAGAGTGGAATGGTGCTAGGAATTTAGAAATAAATGTGCCACGAACAAAACGTGATGGTGCAGTGTAATCACCGGGTAATCCCAACAGACCTGAACCACTTTCAATTTGTTTAATATCTAGTTGATCAGTAATTTGGTGATGACCCAAATTGTGATTAGTTAAATGTAAATAATTCCGTAAATTGTCAAGATGCCAAGGATATTCCGGACTATTGGTCATCACACCAATGCCATCATAAATTTTGAAGGCACCATTGTTAACTGGTTCCAAAATAACGCTTTTGCCGCTGGGATCACAGAAAGTGTAATGCATTGGAATTGGAGTAGGGATGCCTGTGTCTGCATCTTCCCAATCAGGATAATTAGTTTTTTCCTGACCTAAATGTTTGAATGCTTCTTTAATTTCTGCGATAGAACCAAAATTACTTAAAACATAGGCAACAACTTCTTCACCAATGATTGGCTTTAATCCGCGCTTTTTAAGATTTTCTACTGTATCCCAAGAGGCCTCTTCTAAAAATTGTGCATCTCCTACGATTCCAGCACTATTAATGCCATCGTTAAAGAAAAGCGAATCATTGACGTTGATACCCATAAACGGATATTTGGTCATCCAGCTTTGGTGCAAACCCTTTAATTCATAGTTTGCAGGAAAAGTGGTCATTTTGCTATCTGCACTAGGTTTAAAGGGATCAAATGTAAAGTCCATTGTCCGTCCCCAAAATACGTCACCACTATCAGATTTAATTGCAATAGTTGTACACATGCTTAATACCTCCCAATTATTTGTTTTGCTTTTTTAAGGTTAATCTAATTTTATCATATTTTTTAAATACCACTAAAAAATAGGGTGTTTAAATAATCTTGTATAAAGTTCAATTTTTCCTTTAGATAATTTGGTCATAAAAAAGCCCCAAAAGTTATCCAACTCTTGGAGCTCTGAACTAACCTCTCCTTTTTTCAGCAAAAAATTTACAAACTATCCTGAATATTGTCAGCTAAATAATTGTATAACATGCCGGCTTTCAGATCCTTGGTGTCAATTCCCAGCGCTTCCGCAATTGCGTATGCAAATGCCCAGGCAGTTGCAGGACCACGACTGGTAATTACTTTGTGAACATTATCAGTAACAGTAATAGTTTCCTTGAAATGTCCGCTTGGGGCATCTTTTTTAGTTTGTTCTTCAAAACCAGGGTAGCAAGTATAATCAGCATCAGCTATAACGCCGTAACGAGCCAGAGCAATGGGAGCAGCGCACATTGCCGCATCCCATTTGCCAGCGTTATGCCGTTTTATCATTAAATCTGCTAACTTTTTATTGTCACGTAAATTTTCTGCTCCGGTTGTTCCACCTGGAAGAGCTACTACGTCATAATCCAATAGACTATCAGCAACAGTTTTATCACAAGTAAGTTTGATATTGTGTGCACCATTTACAGTTGTACTAGTAAGTCCAATCATGTCCGCTTGAACGCCTAAGCGGCGCAACACATCGATAATGCTTAAGCCTTCAACTTCTTCACAACCATCGGCAAAAACTACAGCTACTTTGTTCATTTGTTTTACCTCACAATCCTTTTACTTTATTATAAACTAGCTTAATTCCAGGTAAAATAATAAATCACTTAATTTATTTAAATGTAAGGTTGGGTGAGGGCTAATTGGCATTTTTACTTTCTTGGGCGCGAGCCAAAGGGAATCTAGGTTAGCATTTTCGGCCCCCTGAATTTCATCGACTAAGTTTGTACCAATCACAAGACAAGTAGCTGGCGACAGATTTTGCTGCTGCAATATTGTTGTCAAAACCTTCTTATCTGGTAATTTACTAGTCAAGTCATCTTTAAAATAAACCGCGGAAAAATAATTTATTAGTTCTGTATTTTGCATGCGGGATAAAGCCACATCTTTTTTCTCTTTTGTCAGCAAAATCAAGTTAACTTTATTTTGCACTTCATCTAAAAAAGGCAAGACTTCTTTATTTAACTGATCTTGTTTTTGCAGCTGGTTGTCAAAAGCCTGTTTCGCAGAAATCCAGTCATTTTTAAAGAATTCCTGCAAAGTTAATTTAATGCGTTCATCAAATCCTAGTAATTTAATCTTTTCCTGTACTGAGTTATATTGTATGCGCTGAGCTGGACCAAATTCTCTGCCTGCCAACTTCAAAGTCTGACTAAGTGCATTTAGTTCTGCAACTTTTTCGTTTAATAAGCTTCCTTCAAGAATAAAAATTAAAGTTTCATATTTTGCCAAGTGTACTTTTCCTTTCATTAACTAACCCTCTGCATTATAACGATTAGCTAAGCTAAATTAAAGACAAATATTTATGAACAAGTTTTTACTCATAATTTTTCTGAGTTCTCACACAGCCACCTGAATAGTTTTATTATTTTTACTATAGTTCAAGGATTTTTGATTAACATGTTAAAAATTATTGTTTTTTGTAAAATTGTGATACTATTTAGACAAATATCTAATTAGATATTTGTCTAAATAGAAAGGAAACTAATGTGAGCTTTGAGTCTAGTTTTAAGGCCTTGTCAGATCCAGTGCGCCGCAAAATATTGCAGCTTTTAAAAAATGGACCAATGTCGGCAGGAGATATTGCTAATCATTTTAATATGACTAAAGCTACTATTTCCTACCACCTTAATATGCTGAAAAAGGCTGATTTAATTGAAGAGGAACACGAAAAAAACTTTATTTATTATTCGCTAAATACTTCTATTATAGAAGAAATTATGGGTTGGCTTGTTGATCTGAAAGGAGATCATGATGAAAAAGAATAGTATTCGTCAAACAGAATTAATCTCGCTTCTGCTAATCTTATTTCCAATTTTGACCGGAGCATTTTTATATAATCGTTTGCCGCAAAAAATGGCCACACACTTTGGGATGACTGATATGCCAAATGCTTTTAGCAATAAATTATGGGTTATTATTGGTCTGCCTTTTTTGGGAATTATGCTTCAAATAATGGTTTTTTTTATATTACACAATCAAAAAGAAACCAAAAATCTTGATTTTAAGATAGTTAATATTACCCTTTGGCTTGTTCCTGTTATTACTAATATCGTAAATCTGTCACTTTATGCCTATGCACTGGGTCATAAAGTAAAAGGCTCCTTTATGCTTAGTGCTTTTTTGGGACTGTTCTTTATTATTTTTGGTAATTATCTGCCTAAAGTTAGTCCCAATCATGTCGTTGGCATTAGATTACCATGGACTTTGAATAATACGGAAAATTGGCGTAAAACACACAGATTTGCCGGATGGATCTTTTTTATCAGCGGCATTTTTCTGCTTCTAACTTCTTATTGGGAAATGTATTGGATGATTATAGCTGTTGCTATTTTGGTTATTTTGATTCCAACTTCTTACTCATATTTATTGAGTAAGAAAGGGTATTAAGTAACTAAGATACTGAGAGATGAATTTAAAACAAAATATTTATTTAGAGAAGAATTGACTTTATTATCGACTAAAGTTAATTCTTTTTGCGTGCAAAAACTGTATGTTTCAGTAATTATTAGTTAAAGACTAATTTGTTAAAGCCAATTTCATTATTAAATAGACAATTGGTCAGAATTAAAATACCTGCTTAAATTATTTTTCAAGAGCATTATAATAGAAATTAACTTTAAAAAGGGAGTTAGTTTGAATGGCAGCTATTTTTTCAGTAATTTTTATCTTAATTGGAGGCGTGGCCAGTGGCTTGTTGTCGTCAGTAGCTTCAATGGCTTCTCTTGCTTCATATCCGGTATTACTAGCTGTTGGTATTCCACCAGTTTATGCCAATGTCACAAATGATGCTGCCTTGATTTGGACTAGTATTGGTTCTACTATTTCTTCGACAAAGGAACTTAAAGGACATTGGCACCAAGTTGCCTTTTACTCGATATTTACGGTTGTAGGTTCTTTAATTGGCTGTCGTTTATTATTAGCTTTCCCATCGAGTGTTTTTGAAAAAGTGGTACCAATTTTTATTGCTGGTTCGGGTGTTTTAGTAATTGTTTCAGGTAAGCATCATAGTTTAGAGCCGCATAAAAGACCACTGTGGCAGGAAATTTTTTATATTGCTGCATTATTAGGTATGGGCGTTTACACTGGCTATTTTGGAGCAGCCGGCGGAGTAATTGTGCTGGTTTTATTAACTTATATTACTGATGAAAAGTTTATTGTCGTTAATGCAATCAAAAATGTCATCTGCGGCCTGGCCAATCTGGTAGCACTAATTGTCTTTATTTTTACTTCGCGTATATATTGGCTGCAGGCTATTCCTCTTGCTATCGGCATGTTTATAGGTGGCTATTTGGGAATGGATGTCTTGCGCAAAGTTCCGGCCAAATATGTCCGCATCTTTATTGCAACTTTAGCTTTTATTCAAGCTGGGTATTTCTTTTACAAAGCATATATGTTATAGTTTAAAACACGTTATAAAGGAAGGAGAATGCAAATTGGCAACGGAAATTTATTTTGTCCGCCACGGCGAAACAATGTTTAACCAGTTAAACAAAGTTCAAGGATGGTGTGATTCTCCCTTAACGGTTAAAGGAATTAATGATCTGAAGATTACTGCGCGAGCTTTAAGTCAAGTTCATTTTGACAATATGTATTCTTCTGATTTAAAACGTGCAATTGATACAGTTCACCTGATGAAAGATGCCAATCAAGTTTCAGAAATCGGTAAAATAAAAAAATTACCTGAATTTAGAGAAGTATTTTTTGGTTCATTTGAAGGTGATGATATTGAAGATACATGGAGACAGGTTGCACTGGCAGCAGGTGTTGGACCACAAACAGATGTAACCAAAATTATCAATCAAGTTGGTATTTATGAGTTTCGCGAAGCAACCAAAAAGGCCGATCCACGTCATTTAGCTGAAAATAAAAAAGAACTGGATGAACGAATGGTAAGGGCGATTAATGTTCTTCATGAATTAACTAAAAATGAAAAGAGAGTTTTGTTAGTTTCTCATGGTGATTTTTTAAAAACCCTGGCAATTAAATATTGGAATCAGAGTGACGGTCTTCATGATATTAATTTTCCCAATAATGGTAGTGTAACTCGGGGAATACTTCGTGAAGATGGCAATTTTGAAATTATAGATTATAATATAAATGCTGAAGATATGTAAAGTCCTGCTTAAAAGTAGGACTTTTTTCGCCCTTAGGCATTGAAAGGAAATTTATGAAGGATCACACTACAAAGAAATTTGCGTATGTAACTGGGTTGAATGTTGTTATTACGGCCGCTGAATTTATTGGTGGATTTGTTTCGGGGTCTTTATCCTTATTATCAGACGCAGTTCATAATCTCAGCGATGTTGGTGCAATAATTATTTCATTCGTGGCTCACATCATCAGCAACAGGCGCAACAATAAGAATAAAACTTTTGGTTATGAGCGAGCTGAAACTTTGGCTGCTTTTACCAATGGTATTATCTTAATATTAATCAGTATCGTCCTATTTATAGAAGCGATTGAAAGATTTTGGACACCTACCAAAATTAGTGGTGGCGTTATGCTCATCGTTGCCATTATTGGACTCGTGTCAAATGTAATTTCAATGCTCGTGATGAATCAAGGTAGCGAGCAGAATTTAAATGTGCGCTCTACATTTATGCATATGCTGAGTGATGCTCTTTCAAGCGTAGCAGTGGTAATAGGTGCTATTTTTATTTACTACTGGCACATTAGCTGGATTGATCCCTTAATGACCTTACTGGTTTCAGTTTTTGTGTTTCATGAAGCTTGTGAAATAACCGGCAAAGCAGCAAATATCTTGATGGAATCCAATCCCGATATTGATTTGGAAGAAATTAATAGAATTGTTTTATCATTTCCCGAAATAAAAAACATGCATCATGTACATCTGTGGCGTTATAGCGATCGTTATATCATGCTTGATGCGCACGTTAACGTTGATCCTGATTTGACTGCTAAAAAGTTCGAATTATTGACTCAAGAAATTAGCGCAAAATTGCAAAAATTAGGTATTAACCATATTAATTTTCAAGTTGAATGTGAACGCGGAAAAAATGATAAAATGATTGTAACTGATCGAGAGTAAGTAGGAGAAAGATAATTTTGAAAATTAGTATTTTTACTGCTGTTATCGTTTTGATAGTCGGCTTATATGATATTGCCTATGCTTATAACAGACGGTACAGCAATCATAATCGAGGAGTAACTCCTTTTATGATATTAGGCATCATTTTTACTATTAGTGGTTTGATTTTAATCATAATGCACTGGGTAAAGTAAAATGGTTAAGTTGGTATTGTTAAGACATGGTGAAAGTACAGCCAATAAGTCTAATGTATATACTGGCTGGAATGATGTTGGTTTAACTGTTAAAGGACGAAAACAAGCAGAATCCGCCGGCAATTTGATTAAGGAAATTACCGATTTTAAGCCCACTCATATCCATACTTCTGTTTTAACTCGAGCAATTGTGACAGCTAATATAGTAGCTGATATTTGTCATTTTTTATATTTACCTGTTACTAAGACTTGGCGTTTAAACGAAAGACATTATGGCAAATTGCGTGGAATAAATAAAGATGAGTCACGCAAAATATTTGGTAAACAGCAAGTGTTAGAATGGCGACGTGGCTTTTACGCTGTTCCTCCTTTGGGTGAAAAAGTGACTTCAAGACGCTATTCTAGCTGCGACTTTCACCTCTTGCCAAGAGCTGAAAGTCTTTATCAGACACAAAAGAGAGTGTTACCTTATTATCAAGATAACGTAGCCACCAGGTTAAAAATGGGTGAGGATCAATTAGTCGTGGCTCATGGTTCAAGTTTGCGCGCATTAATTAAAAAATTGGAGAATATCAATGATTACGATATTATCAAGCTTGAGGTGCCAAATGCAGAGCCCATAATTTATACTTTTGATCAACATTTAAAAATTATTGATAAAAAGATTTTACGCAGCTTTTAGTTCAATAGTAAGGATTTCTGCAATTATATGTTAAAATTTAATACGATATCATTTAAATTTTACATTTTTAGTTTGGAGTAGAGGCATGCGTAAAATATTTTTATTACGAGGCGCACCCGGCTCTGGTAAATCTTCATTTATTTCTCGTCATCACTTACAGCCATATGCAATTAGTCGTGATCAGATCAGATTGTTATTGGCGAATCTAACCTATTATTATGAAGAAGAAACAGATTGCTTACATCAAGTTATTCCCCGTTATGCAAACGAGCAAACGGAAAAAGTGGTGGATTACCTCGTAGAAGAAAAAATGAAACGCGGCGAAACAGTTATTGTAGATAGTACGCATATTTTTACGGAAAACATCGAACATTATCAACCCTGGGTCGAGCGTTATCATTATGAGTTATTTGTCGTTGATTTAATGTATCATAAAACTTTGCGAAATTTATTGAATCGTAATGAAATTCGCAGACAGTATGATTGGGTTAAGCCTAATGTGATTAGGGAAATGTTTTTATCATATCAAGATAACTTTGATGTGCCTGAGTGGGCGCATGTGATAAGCCCTAATCAGTTAGGTAAAGCATTATCGCAAAAGGAAAGTAATTTGGATCATTTTGCTCACGTCATCGCAATTCCTGATAAAGTTACAGAAGAGAACTTTCCTCATGTGCATATTTCCAATTTTTATTTTTCTTTTAATGATTTATTTACAGAAAAGTATGGTACATATCGTAATGTAGTTACGATTGGGAAAACCAAGGATGAAGTTGTCAATCAGTTTCGCTTACCGTTTTTTGTATTTAAATTTCATCACAAACATTTTTTGATTTCTGCGTATCCGGTTAGAAATGAAATGCTTGATCCTATTAAAAAGGTTAAAAGTGTTTGGTCATATTCTACGGGACTAGCTAATCCGGCTGATTTTTTGGAGCAATTTCCCCAAAGCCGGCCGCAGCATGTGCACCAGTTTAATTTATGTAAATTACATCCGGATAGATTATTACATATTTGGTAATAGCCTTGAAAAGAGTTTCGACAAGACGAAACTCTTTTTTAATATTGAGAATTCCTTTTCAAGCCTTGCTGGTAAATTATAATGAAGTATAATTTAATTGTTAGTATGCTGATAGCGCTTTTAAAAGGAAATGGATACAAATGAAAATTAAAGAACTCAAGCAAGAATTTAGTAAAATTTATCACCAAGAACCAACCGGCTGTTATTTTTCGCCTGGTAGAATTAACTTAATTGGTGAGCACACTGATTATAATGGAGGTCATGTGTTCCCCTGTGCAATATCTTTAGGAATTTATGGTGCAGCCAGTCCGCGGACTGATGAAAGATTTTGCTTTTATTCTGCTAATTTTGCCGATATGGGCGTAGTAGAAACTGATATGCGCCAGCTGCAGTTTGCAAAGGAAGATTCATGGGCAAACTACGCAAAAGGGATGCTTCATTTTATGCTCGAAGATGGGCCAAAGATTGATCATGGTCTTAATATTTATATTAATGGCAATATTCCTGATGGTGCCGGATTATCTTCGTCTGCAGCCTTAGAAATGTTAATTGGCATTTTATTGCAGGATCAGTTTAAACTAACTTTTTCTAAGTTAGAAATCGTCAAGCTGGGAGTCAAAACCGAAAATGACTTTATTGGCGTCAATTCTGGCATTATGGATCAATATGCAGTTGCTATGAGTAAAAAAGATCACGCCATTCTGCTTGATACTGAAAAGGTAGAGTCTGAGCTGGTACCACTTGACTTGAAAGATAATGTCATTGTTATTATGAATACGAACAAGAAGAGGACCTTAGCAGATTCAAAATATAATGAACGTAGAGCAGAATGTGAAAAGGGATTGCACTTTTTGCAGGAGAAACTGTCAATTCAGTCGCTGGGTGAATTGGATAATTTAACTTTTGATGAGAATAGTTATCTTTTGCCAACAGAAAACCTGCTGAAACGCTGCCGTCACGCAGTCTGGGAAAATGAACGCACATTAAACGCTGAAAAAGCACTGCAAAAGGGTGATTTAAATGAGTTTGGTCACCTAATGAATGCTTCACACATCTCTTTAGAGTATGACTATGAAGTGACGGGTAAAGAACTTGATACATTGGTTCATACTGCTTGGAAGCAACCTGGAGTTTTGGGTGCAAGAATGACTGGTGCTGGCTTTGGCGGCTGTGCGATAGCTTTGGTTGCCAAAAATAAAGTTGAAGCTTTTGAAAAAAATGTCGCTGATATTTATCAAGAAGAAATTGGCTATTTACCTTCATTTTATATTGCAGACACTGCTGATGGTACAAAAGTTTTATAATATTGGAAAGTTGAGATGGATAAAACGAATTTAATTGATAATTTTATTACGCAAGTTATTGCCCACAGCGATTTTACGGAACTTGATCGTATTTATTTGAGAAATAGAATTTTGGCCCTTGTTGGTGATGAGGCAAGAAAAGTAACAACCAATAAGGAAGATCTACTGGATCTTAAAGACGAGTTGATTCAGGCTGCTCAAAATTCAGAAAAGTGCCCAGCTAATAATTCCGCTAGGGATGTCCTTGATGCACAATTAATGAATTTGATTGTCCCTAGACCAAGCATTGTTAACCACGACTTTTGGCAAACTTATGAGCGTTCACCACAAAAAGCGATAGCTGATTTTTACCAATTGGGTAAAGATAGTGATTATATTAAAACTAGAGCTATTGCAAAAAATATTTATTTTACAGCTGCAAGTAAATACGGCGATCTAGAGATTACGATTAATCTTTCCAAACCAGAAAAAGATCCCAAAGAAATTGCGGCAGCCAAGAATGCCAAAGTAAAGTCATACCCAAAGTGTCAGTTGTGTATGGAGAATGAGGGCTACCTTGGTCATATAAATTATCCTGCGCGTACCAATCACCGTATCATTCGCTTTCATTTAGGAGATGAAACTTGGGGCTTTCAATATTCCCCTTATGCGTATTTTAATGAGCACTGCATTTTCTTAGCGCCAAAGCATGAACCGATGGTAATAAATGAACAAACTTTTGCCAATTTGCTGGAAATTGTTGCTAAATTCCCAGGTTATTTTGTTGGTAGCAATGCGGATTTGCCAATCGTAGGCGGCTCGATTTTAGCGCACGAACATTATCAGGGTGGCAAGCATCGCTTTCCGATGGAAAAAGCACCAATTGATAAAAAACTTAACTTTAAGGGATTTGATGATGTAGAAGCAGGTATTGTCAAGTGGCCTATGTCTGTGATCCGTTTACGTGGTCTAAATAAAAATAGCTTAATCAATTTAGCAAACAAAATTTTAATAAACTGGCACAATTATAGTGATGAGAAAGTAACAGTTCGGGCATTTACAGACAATACCCCTCACCATACTATTACCCCAATTGCTCGTTTACATGGACAAACTTATGAACTTGATTTAGTTTTAAGGGACAATCAAACTTCAGATAAATATCCTGATGGAATTTTTCATCCCCATGCTGATGTCCAGCACATTAAAAAAGAAAATATCGGCTTAATTGAAGTAATGGGATTAGCAGTTTTTCCGCCACGCTTGAAGCCCGAGATGCTTGAGGTAAAAAAGTTTTTGCTTAACCAATCTAACAATATTGCACCAATGCATCTTGACTGGGCTAAGGAAATTAGCAGTAAGTATGAAATCACTAATGCAAATGTGGATCAAATTCTACAAAAAGAATTAGGTCTTGTTTTTGCACGCGTTTTAGAAGACGCGGGGGTTTTCAAGCAAACTGCAGAAGGTAAAGCCGCTTTTATGCGTTTTGCTAAGAAAGTTGGTCTATGTTAAGTTTTTAATTTTATTTAAGTAATCATATGAATAAAGGCAACAATAAGAGCATTTTTTAATAGGGAAAAATTAGTTTTTTCTTAACTTTTTTGGCATACTATTTTAGTTTATAATTAATATTATACATGATATAGTATTCAAAGATATATTTGTTAAGAGGACTTCTGCTAATGCTAAAACGAACCCCAAAATTTGTTCTTATTTTTCTAATTATTTATTTTTTTATGATTACCTGGCAGTTTTTTATAGCCGCTAAATCTGAAGCAGGATTAATACCATTAAAGGGCAAAGCAGTTGACATTTCTGTTATGCTTTTCTTTTCAATTCAGCCTAATGGTTGGAACGAAAATATTATAAATTTAGTTATTTTGTTGGCCTTGGTATCTGTCTTTGGAGCTGGTCTCTTAATCTATTTTAAAAATAATAATATGTTTAGCGCTGTCCAGCAAAGAATTGGATATCATGGTTTTATCAAAGCAGGGATTATTCGCTCGTTTATTATTGGTGTAGTATTTTCTTTAATAACTAATCTTTACCAGTTAGCATTAATTAACTTATTTTATTATCCCTTTTTCTTTAAAACCAGACCTATCAAATTATACATTGGTGCCAGACCAGGATATTTTTCCACTAATCAACTAATTGACTTATGTTCGTATGTTATATTATCTGCTATTGGCTGGGGTATTTTTGCTGTTTTAATTTTCAGTATTGGTCTGTTTGTATCAAAAAATAGTATTTATCTAGTTTTGGGCCCGTGTGTAGGGCTGGGTTTAACCTTATTGTCATTCATAATATCACTGGGCAATGAATTTTTGCTCTTTCTCTCGTATTTGTGGTTTCCATTTGCTGTACTTGCACCGGGACAGTTTGCGCTAGGCTCTCGCTTGCCACCGATTAATTCATATTTGCTTTTTATAGTAGTGGCATTGGTTTATCTGTCACTTGCTGCTTACCTAATCCAACTTTGGCAGAAGAAAAAAAGAAAGCTGGGCTAATTATGCGCTTAAAAAGAATATCCTGCAGACTTGTTTTAATTGGTTTCATCATATTTTTGATAGGATTAATGGGGAGCATTATACTTATAAAAACAGGTTCACCAGAAACCATGGAATTGCCAAACGAATATCTCAATTTTCACATGGTATCACTGTATTTGCAGCCAGCGGTCTTCTTGCTATTTTATAAGCAGATACTTACTTTTCGTAACATCAACGTGTTTGTGACGGTGCGAAAAAAGAATAAGTCGATGATCATGCACTTAATGGTACTGGCTACAATTTATTGTTTAATTTTTGTATTAGGTCTTTTTGTTCCGTATTTTTTTACTGATTACCCTTTATTTAAATTTGGTAACCCAATTGTGGGCATTGAACTCATACTACTACACGTGCTGGTTTTTTTGCTTCTACTTTGGCTGTTAGTTGGTGGCTATAACTGGCATAGGCCTTATTTATTATTGCTAATGGCGATAATCATAGACTTAATTTATCACTACTATATTGAGAAAAATATTTTAATAAATTACAGTCTCGTGTATGACGAGTTATATCGAGCTGTTCATGAAATTTATGGTGGCTTTTAGGAGAAATAATGTTAGAGCTTAAGCAGATAAAAAAGTCATTTGGTCAGAAGCTGGTTTTAAAAAGCGTATCTTTGACAGCTAAGCCAGGAGAACTAATTCATATTTCAGGTATTAACGGTTCTGGAAAGTCTACCATTTTTAAGATTATTACCGGCTTGTTAAAGGCTGACAGCGGTGAAATTAAGTTGGATGAAAATGATATTGTTGGGGCATTAATTGAAAATCCAAGTTTTTTGGAATATGAATCAGCCATGTCCAACCTTCATTTTCTGGCTAATCTTAACAAGCGCTTTAATGAGAAAGAAGTTAGGGATTTACTACAGTACTTTATGCTTGATCCTGACGATCCGGAACCCATAGTCAAGTATTCTGTTGGTATGAGGCAAAAGGTGGGCATCATCCAGGCTGTGATGGAAAACCAAAATATTATTTTGCTTGATGAGCCGACACGTGGAATTGATCAAGAGAGCATTGGCTTTTTTGTAGCTATGCTTAAAAAATTAAGACAGCAAAATAAAATTATAGTGGTTGCCAGCCATGATCAAATAAGTGAGCTTAAATACGATCGTCAATTCGTATTGAAGAAGGGAATACTGCGAGAAAAGCAAAAATAGCTTTGAATACTTATTCAAAGCGTATAAAAAAGCATTGGGAAAACTGCTAGGTGATATAACCACCAAATTTCTCAATGCTTTTTAATATTTAACTTTTTGAACGGAAATAATAATTTTATTTAAAAGCCAAAGCGCCCATTGGGTCCCATGGTAATAATTGGATCGGGTCCTTAGCTCCTTCATCAAAGGCTGTTCTTAAATCATCAGGTAAGAATTTCTTGTTAATAACTGCTTGGTAGACAAATTGGTCAAACCATGAGTCACTCATTACAAAATAGCCCTTAAAGCCTGGCTTTTCTCCCCATGAGTTTTCAATCTTCCATTTAGTAGGCTTGTCATCAACTAAGTCAACGCCGGTGATAACCATGGCATGATCCATCATACTTTCGCTGGAATCAAGTTTATCACCCTTAGACATTGAAAAGTCAACGTCAAATAGTTCATCACGCTTATAAATATTGGTGTCAAGCAAGCCCAGTTGTCTTTCTGAATCCTTACCAACATTTGAACCAAACCAAACAACTTCTCCGGCTTTTAGTTGTTTAATAATCAAGTCTTTCATTTCAGAAATTTTAACGTTAAGGTGGCGTACTTGTCTGCCGCCAACAACATTACCCAAGTACTCAACTGAAAAGACTTTGTGATATGGTTTATCATCAGTAGGAGAGTTAATGATTGAAACATGATCTTCCAAGTTCATGCCCACAAATTTATCAAAGAATTCTTTAGGAGTGATACCAGCTTCACGGTGGTAATTACCATCATCATCTTTATATTCAAAGTCAAATTTCTTTGGTGGTACGCCTAATGAAATAGCTAAAATGCGGAAAACATCATTTAACAATTCGTTTTTGCGTTGCTCAATTTCGTCTTCTGACTTACCTGCATTGACCAAATCGCGTAATTCTAAGCCGTCTTTACGCAAAAGAGTATTTAAAGTATCATTTAAAGCGCCAGAATTGTTCGAGTTGGCAGTTTCTGGGTAAACAGACTTGGGTACAATACCATACTTTTCAACTAATCCACATAACATGTCCCATTGACCACCATCTTGTTGCGGGGTTGCGAATAGGAAGCTTACCTTACGGTCACCGAGTGGCTTCTTAGCTGACGCAATTACATTTTCGAAGAAGAAGTTTGATTTTTCAAATTTGTCCCAGAAATTAGTGTAATTTTGAGATAATTCAAAATCCTTAATCTTATATTCTTTTTGCAATGGGTGACGCATAGTATTTAATGCAGAAAACATCCAGCAGCGACCAGACTGCTTTTGATCAGCAGGTTTACCAGTATCAATCTCTACGGAAAAAGTAGGTGTTAAATCAATTTTTGATTGCAAATTTTGACTTGCCTTAAAAATGCCGTTTTCTTGAGCAGCATGACTGGCAATATTAATTCCAGCATGATTTGATAAATCATTTGTAAACTTATCAATGGCTGCACTTGTAATTTCTTTTGTCATTTATATTAAAATCCTCCTTAAACAAACTAATACTATTTTAGCCTAACTAAATAAAGTAGTCTATCTTTGAAAATTTAATTATTGTTAAAAATATATTGGCTTTTGCTTTATCTATTTAATCTGAAATGTTTATATATTTTTGTTTGCTGGATTTGGCTTATGATACCAGATCGAATGAAATTCTGAATGCTTCTCAAAGTATTTAATAACTAAAGGATCAAGTGGCCAAACAGGTAAGTGAGATTCTTGAGCAATAAACATTACTGTTGCCATTTGTTTGTGTAAAATCTTGTTACTGTCTATTTTGGGGTTGATAAAGAAATGGTTCATTATCCAGACAGTAGCGTCTTTGCGCTTAATTTTATCCATGGTCCAGCTGCAAATAGTTTCGCCATTATCATCATCTTCGCAAAAAAATTGGTGAGGGTTATCTAAGTTAAACATTTACTTTTCCTTCAAACTTTAATATTTCAGCTAATTTTACCAAACTAATTATATAAGATTTTAAAACACAGCAGTAAATTAATGTAAAATAGTGTTTAAAGATTTTTAAAGGAGATAACATGGAGAAAATTCGGGGCTTTGAAATTGTATCTAAATATAAAAATAAAAATGTGGCGTTACCTAGAAGACAAACAATTGCCAGTGCAGGCTATGATTTAGCAGCAGCAAAAGACGTTTTAATTCCCAGTATTTGGCGGCTTAATTTTGTGCGTATTTTTCGGTTAATTCGTAATGGTCATCAGCTATACGAACAAGACTATGAAATGGCCGAACATGTGCTCAAGCCGTTTTTGATTCCGACAGGTGTAAAGGCTTATATGCCTGAAGATGAAGTGTTAATATTGGCTAACCGCTCTTCAAATACTTTTAAAAAAAATCTTTCTTTGCCAAATGGCGTGGGCGTCATCGATGCGGATTATTACAATAATGATGACAATGAAGGTGAAATTTTCGTACAGTTAATTAATTATGGCGTTAGACCAATTCAGATTCACAAGGGGGATCGAATTGGTCAGGGGATTTTTGTTCATTATTTAAAAACCGATAATGATCTGCCTATTGACAGGCAAAGGTTAAGCGGTTTTGGCTCAACTAATAAGAAGGAAAGCTAAATGGCAAAACT
The DNA here is from genome assembly GCF_042679465.1 of Lactobacillus melliventris. Taxonomy (NCBI): domain Bacteria; kingdom Bacillati; phylum Bacillota; class Bacilli; order Lactobacillales; family Lactobacillaceae; genus Lactobacillus; species Lactobacillus melliventris. Next base: position 128,791 of record NZ_JBHTMT010000005.1, read on the forward strand.
TAAAACAAAGTATAAATGTCGTTCTTGTGGCTATATTTCTGCCAGCTATTTAGGACGCTGTCCTAATTGCGGTGCCTGGAATCAGTTTGAAAAGGAAACTGAAGCGGTGCAAAATCGCTCAACTAAAGGCAGCCCTAGTCGCTTGATCAAGAAAACCGGAATAAGTGAACCGGTTAAGCTGGAAAATGTTAAGGCTGAAAAAGAAGAACGCATTCAGACTAGTATGGAAGAATTGAACAGGGTTCTAGGTGGGGGCATTGTTCCAGGCTCCTTAGTCTTAATCGGTGGTGATCCAGGAATTGGCAAGTCGACTTTAATGTTGCAAATCATGAGCGAACTAGCTGGTAAATATAAAGTATTGTACGTTTCCGGTGAAGAATCAGCTAATCAAATCAAGTTAAGAGCAGATCGCTTGGGACTGCCGGCTAATGATATGATGCTTTATCCAGAAACTGATATGGAAGATATTCGCCAGCAAATTGCCGCTTTAGCACCTGACTTTGTTGTCATTGACTCAATTCAAACTATGAATGAACCTAGCTTAGACTCAATGACGGGTTCAGCATCACAAGTAAGGGAAGTTACAAGTGAGTTAATGAAAATAGCAAAAATGGATGCTATTACCGTTTTTGTTATTGGCCATGTTACAAAGGAAGGGGCAATTGCCGGCCCTAAAATTTTGGAGCACATGGTTGACACTGTTCTTTATTTTGAAGGTGATGAACACCATGCCTACCGTATTTTGCATTCCGTTAAAAACAGATTTGGCGCAGCTAATGAAATCGGCATGTTTGAAATGGTTAATAATGGTTTAAAAGAAGTTACTAACCCGTCTGCTATTTTTTTGGATGAGCGTTTACCGAAGTCAACCGGGTCTGCTATTGTCGTTTCACTCGAAGGGACTCGTCCTATTTTGGCAGAGATTCAGGCATTAGTTACACCCACTGCTTTTGGCTATGCTAAAAGAACTACATCTGGTATTGATTATAACCGCGCTGGACTGCTTTTAGCAGTTTTGGAAAAACGGGGCAACTTAATGTTGCAAAATCAGGATGTCTATTTAACAGCTACCGGTGGAATACGCCTTAACGAACCCGCTGTCGATTTGGCTGTAGTGATGGCTATAGCGTCTAGCTATAAAAATCAGGAAATTTTGCCCACAGATTGTTTTGTAGGCGAAGTCGGTTTAACTGGTGAAGTAAGGCGAGTTAATCAAATAGATGCGCGAATTAAGGAAGCAGCAAAAACTGGGTTTAAGCGTATTTTTATTCCCAAACATAATATGCATACCAGCCTGAAAAACGCAGATATTGAAATTATTCCGGTTTCAAGTATTCCGCAAGCATTAAAACTGGTTTTAGGCTAACGAATATTGAACTTTTTGACTATTACGCGTAAACTTAAATTGTTTATATTTACTTTTTGAAAGAGGCATGAATTTTGGCTAAACAAAAAATTCGGGTAAGATATGCCCCAAGTCCAACGGGGCATTTACATATTGGTAATGCACGGACTGCGCTATTTAATTACTTATTCGCGCGGCATAATAAGGGCACTTTTGTTTTAAGAATTGAGGATACGGACCAGAAACGGAATGTTGCAGGCGGCTCGCAGTCGCAAATGGAAAACCTGCACTGGCTTGGTATCGATTGGGATGAAGGTCCTGATAAAGGTGGCGCTTATGGCCCATACCGTCAATCTGAGCGTAAGGATATTTACAATAAATATATCAAACAGCTGATTGATGAGGGCAAAGCTTATTATTCTTATAAAACTGAAGAAGAATTAGAAGAGCAGCGTGAAGAACAGCGGGCCATGGGAATTGCGCCCCACTATACTTACGAATATGAGGGCATGACAGCTGCTGAAATTGCTCAAAAGCAAGAAGAAGCAGAAAAGAAGGGCTTAAAGCCGGTTGTTCGTATCCACATTCCTGAAATGGAAACATATTCTTGGGATGATATTGTTAAGGGACATCTAAGTTTCGAATCTGATACTATTGGTGGCGATTTTGTCATTCAAAAGCGCGATGGTATGCCAACTTATAACTTTGCTGTTGTTATTGATGATCACCTGATGGAAATCACTCATGTTTTGCGAGGAGATGATCACGTTTCAAATACCCCAAAACAATTAGCAGTTTATGAAGCATTAGGCTGGCAGCCGCCAAAGTTTGGTCATATGACTTTGATTATTAATTCTGAAACTGGTAAGAAACTTTCTAAGCGTGATGAATCAGTTTTACAATTCATTGAGCAATATAGAGATTTAGGCTATTTGCCTGATGCAATGTTTAACTTTATTACTTTATTGGGCTGGTCTCCTGTGGGCGAGAGTGAAATTTTCAGTCAACGAGAATTAATTAAGCAATTTGATCCTGCGCGTTTGTCAAATTCTCCTGCTGCTTTTGACCAGAAAAAACTGGAATGGATTAACAACCAGTATATTAAGAAAGCTGACCGAGACACGCTTTTGGATTTAGCGCTTAACAACTTGCAGGAAGCTGGTTTGGTTGAAAAAGATCCCAATCCGGAAAAGCTGGAATGGGTCAGACAATTGGTTAATATTTATTCTGTCCAAATGTCTTATACAAAACAAATTGTGGATCTGGCAAAGATTTTCTTTAATGCACCTAAAGATTTAAGTGAAAAAGAAATTGCGGAAATTCGTCAGGATGAAGCCAGACCAGTAATTGAGGAATTTAAAAAACAAATTGATTTAATTCCCCGTTTTACTGCACCGCAAATTATGAATGCGGTACAAGCAACTCGTCAAGCAACTGGGATTAAGGGCAGACGCTTGTTTATGCCAATTCGAATTGCTACTACCAGGTCAATGGTAGGACCAGGAATTGGCGAAGCGATGGAGCTCTTAGGCAAAAAACGCGTATTAGAGCATCTGGACTTAACATTAAAACAAATGAGTGAAAATGGCTTGTAAATAAAAGCAGCGTATTATTCCGTTATTGAATGAGTAATACGCTGTTTTAGTGTATATTTGAAAGGAACTTGGCTACGTTAAGATTAAATCTTTTGCTTGTTAGGATTTGTCACAGTTTCTGGTAAAATGAGAATATAAGATTTTAGAAAGGCAAGTCAGCCGCTGTGAAAATTTATAATACTTTAACTAATACAAAGGAAGAATTTAAGCCGATAGTGCCCGGACAAGTGACAATGTATGTTTGTGGACCAACGGTATATAATTACATTCATATTGGTAATGCCAGAAGCGTCATTGCTTTTGACACAATCAGACGTTATTTAGAATTTCGTGGGTTCAAGGTTAACTATGTGTCCAATTTTACAGATGTAGATGACAAGATGATTGCTGAAGCTCAAACTGAACATCTGACTGTCCCTGATTTAGCTGCAACATATATTAAAGCTTACCTAGCAGATATTGCTGCTTTAAATGTTGAGCCTGCTACTAAAAATCCTCGTGCTACGCATGAAATCACTGCGATTATCAAATTTATCCAAAAACTAATTGATAAAGGATATGCCTATGAATCAGATGGGGATGTCTATTATCATACCCGGAAATTTAAGCACTATGGTCAACTTAGCAGTCAAAACATTTCCGAACTTGAAGAAGGGGCTTCTAAGCATATTAATGCTGCAGAACAAGAGCGTAAAAAAGACCCGATTGATTTTGCCTTATGGAAAAAGCAAAAAAGTTCAGCTGAAATAGCTTGGAAATCGCCTTGGGGAATGGGTCGGCCTGGTTGGCACATAGAATGTTCGGTGATGGCTATTAAATATTTGGGAGAAACAATTGATATTCATGGTGGGGGCCAAGACCTGGAATTTCCCCATCACGAAAATGAAATTGCACAAAGTGAAGCTGTAACAGGAAAAACCTTTGTTCATTACTGGATGCACAATGGTTTTGTAACAGTCGGGGCAGATGCAGAAAAAATGTCTAAGTCACTGCACAATTTCGTGACTGTCCACGATTTACTGCAAGAAGTGGATCCACAAGTATTGCGCTTTTTTATGGCAAGCGTTCAATATCGCAGACAAATTAACTATTCAGCGGAAAATCTAAAACAGGCGCAAATTATTTTACAGCGGTTCAAAAATACATTTAATAACCTGGAATACCGCCTAAAAGATGATTCAACTAGTGAAAAGGCAGAATTTCTAGCCGCTAAAATTAAAGATACTGAGCAAAAATTTGTCACAGCTATGGACGATGACTTTAATGTGCAAAATGCTTTAACTGCCATTTACGATTTATTACCAGAAATAAATGCTAATATTAATGCTAAAAATGCTGATAAAGGTGCTCTTAAAAAAGCGGCTAAGCTTTTAACAAGCTGGCTGGCAGTTTTTGGAATAGATGTACAGCGCTTAATTACCACTGAAAATCAAAATAATGATGAGCAAGTTCTGCGACTAATTAAAAAACGTGAAAAAGCACGTAAAAATAAAGATTGGGCGCGAAGCGATGCGCTGCGTGATGAATTAAAGCAAATGGGCATCACAGTTGAAGATACCCCGCAAGGAACGAGGTGGTTACGTGAGTAAAACTAAAATAATGATAGAAAATGATGTTAATCCAGAGACCTTAAATGGGCAAACTTTAGCTTATCTTGGGGATGCTGTTTATGAGATATTTATTAGGCGTCACCTCATTAAATGCGGCATTGTTAAACCCCAGTCTTTGCAAAGACGGGCAACCCATTATGTTTCGGCTAAGGCACAGGCGGCATTAATTACAAAACTGCAAGAAGATAATCTGCTTACAGCAGATGAAATTGCAACTTTTCATCGCGGAAGAAATTCAAAAACTTATACGAAAGCCAAAAACACCAGTTTAGCCACTTACCAATTATCTACAGGTTTTGAGGCAGTTTGGGGCTACTTGGAACTTTTAAACAAAAGAAATCGCATTGAAGAATTAACTGAGTGGTGTATTAAAACCATTGAGAATGGAGGCATTGAAAAGTATGACTTCAAGTGACAAGGATTTTGTCTATGGCCGGCATGCTGGACTGGATTATTTAAGAACACAAGATGCTGATCACATTAACAAAATTTTCTTGCAACAAGGAATAAAGGAAAATTTTGCTAATGAGGTTTATGCCCTGGCTAAGCAAAAGGGCTTAATTATACAAACTGTTCCTAAAAGTAAATTGGATAAGTTAGTTCAGGGTGAGAATCATCAAGGACTAGTTTTAACAGTTGCGAGTTTCGAATATGCTAATTTGGAACAATTATTAGAGCAATTTGCAAATACCAAAGAGGATCCATTTTTATTAATGCTTGATTCAATTGAAGATCCCCACAATTTAGGCTCTATTTTAAGAACTGCTGATGCAACTGGCGTTGATGCAATCATCATTCCTAAAAGAAGGGCTACCGGTTTAACTTCTGTAGTGGCCAAAACTTCAACTGGTGCGATTGATTATGTGCCAGTAGCACGGGTAAACAATCTTGTACAAACTGCAAAGATGCTTAAAAAGCGGGGCTATTGGCTTTTTGGTACTGATATGAAAGGCACAGATTATCGTCAATGGAATAGTAATGGTAAAACAGTTTTGGTAATCGGCAATGAAGGCAAAGGAATATCACGACTGCTTAAAGAGCAGATGGATCAGATGTTGACTTTACCCATGGTCGGTCATGTACAATCACTTAATGCCAGCGTCGCCACAGGTGTTTTGCTTTATCAGATGCTTAATAGTAGAAATCCACTCCCATAATTTCTTAACACTTTGGTTTAACCAGAGTGTTTTTTTATTGCAAAATTCTAAAAAACTTTTTTAAGTTTAATGCAGCTTTAACAAATTTGACTTTTTGTCATGGCTAAGTTAACACAAAAAAATAGTTGCTGAATTTGAACCTAAGTTCGATTTTTAGGATATTTTGGTTGTTGTATTCTTCAGAAAAATTTACCAAAAGGAGAAAGTAAATGAAGGATACCGAAAAAACCATTAAAAGTGAGGCGGAATTAATTCAGCAAATTAAAGAAGGTGATGATGAGGCGCTAATAAATTTATGCCAGCTTTATAAACCTTTGATTAATAAAATTAAGAACATATATCATGTTCGCTACTATGATAATCAGGACTGGGAGCAGGATGCGATGATTATTTGTCATGAATCGGCAATTGGTTTTGATTTAAATAAAGGAAAATTCAGCAGCTATTATAAGACCAGGCTTACTAACCATGCGCGATCTTTGGTTAGGTATGACAATGCTTATCGCAGACAGGCGTTGAAACAATCAATTTCTTTAGAAACGGCAAAGAAAAATCATATTTTACCCCTAAATAAATCCTTTGCCTCCATGCCAGAAATACCATTAAGTGAAAACATTGCAATTTTAACCGCAAGATTATCTGATTTGGAAATTAATGCTTTGCTAGTGGGATTAGGCATTAAGGAACAAGAAGATGTAATCAACAATTTAAAGATCAGCCAGCTAACTTTAGCGAGAGCGCGCTCGCGCCTTGTCCAAAAAATGCGCCAAACATTGCTCAATTAGTATTTTTATAGTATACATTTCAAAAATGCGGTATAATTTTACTTGTAGAATAATTTTTAGGAGGTAGTTAAGATGGCAGAAGAAGTTATGAAAACTGCATTGTTAGATCGTCACATGAAAGAAGTTTTTGACTGGAGTGATTCAGATCTTCCAGTTAGAGATGCTCTTTGGGATTATTTTATGGAAAAGAATGGTAAAGATACCATTAAGACTGAGGAAGCTATGCTCCCATTCCTAAAAGATACTGACGATAAAATCGAATCCTTCGTAAACGAAAATCTTAAGAAGTAAATCCGACTAATACAATGTTCTACGCACAGTGGTCACGCAATAGTTTGGCCACTATAAAGCAGCTGCTTGAAGAAGCAACTGCTTTTATTATATTTTTGTAAGCTTGAACTTAATCAAGTTTATCGGTAATTATTAAATTAATTGCTTAAGCAATTAATTTTTGCTAAAATACAATAGTTTGGAAGTGAGATTATGGCAGTGAAAAAAGCATCATTGGCCTGCAGTATTTGCGGCTCTCGTAATTACTCAATCACCGCAAGTAAAAATCGCACTCAGCGGCTCGAATTAAAAAAGTTTTGTAAACATTGCGGTAAAATGACTTTACATAAGGAAACGAGGTAAGTTATGGTTAAATTTTTTAAAAGTGTAGCTGAAGAAATGCGTTTGGTCACTTGGCCAACATTTAAACAAAATCGTCATGATACAGCAATCGTAATTGTTTCCTCAATTTTGTTTGCAGCATATTTAGGTTTGCTTGATTTATTGCTCACCAATATTACACAAATTGTTATGTAATAGCACAGTTTCTCTGTTTGTGGTACAATTGAATAAGTTATAAAAGTCTTCTGACGTGGAGGCTTTTTTGTTTGCCAAAAATAAAAGGAGAATTTCTAATAATGGTAGAAACAACTAAGAAGCAGTGGTATGTACTTCACACTTATTCAGGATATGAAGATAAGGTTAAATCAGATCTATTGTCACGTGCACAAAGTATGGGAATGCAAGATTATATCTTTCGCGTTATGGTTCCTGAACAAGAAAAAATTGAAAAAGTAAATAATAAGAAAAAAGAAGTAGAAGAAAAAATCTTTCCGGGCTACGTTCTGGTGGAGATGGTAATGACGGATGAAAGCTGGTTTGTCGTGCGTAATACGCCAAATGTAACTGGCTTTGTGGGTTCACACGGTGGTGGCTCCAAACCATCTCCTCTTTTAGAAGAAGAAGTAAATAGACTCTTACGCCAACAAGGTGAACCGGCTAAAAGACCACAAATTGACTTTGAAGTTGGGGAAACTGTTACTATTATTGATGGCGCTTTTAATGGCGTTGAAGGCAAAATTACTGAAATTCAGCCTGATAAATATAAGTTGTTTGTTTCGGTTGACATGTTTGGCCGTGCTACTACCACTGAGCTTGACTATGATCAAGTGAAGAAGATTAGTTAATAAATAGGTCAATTATTGCAAAATTGCTAAATTGATGATAATATATTAAAGTACTTTTATTATTGTGGGAGGAAAAGTAGGTAACTTTTCCATTTTAACCACGCACGGAATCAAGGAGGTTTTGACCGTGGCAAAGAAAGTTGTAAATGTTGTTAAATTACAAATTCCAGCTGGTGCTGCAACACCCGCTCCACCAGTTGGTCCAGCTTTAGGTCAAGCAGGTATTAACATTGTTGGTTTTACTAAGGACTTCAATGCTAGAACTGCTGACCAAAAAGGCATGATAATTCCTGTAGTCATCACAGTCTACGAAGATCGTTCATTCGACTTCGTAACTAAGACTCCACCAGCTCCAGTTCTTTTGAAACAAGCTGCTAAGATCGACAAGGCATCTGGTGAACCTAATACCAAGAAAGTTGGTAAGGTTACCAAGGATCAAGTTAAGGAAATTGCTGAAACAAAGATGAAGGACCTTAACGCTGCTGATGTCGAAGCTGCTATGCGGATGATCGAAGGCACTGCTAGAAGCATGGGTATCGAAGTCGAAGACTAATCCTGTTATTTATAACAATTTAGGTGGGAGAGTTTAAACTCGCTTGACCACATATTAAGGAGGAAATCACATGCCAAAGCATGGTAAAAAATATTTAGAAGCTGCTAAAAAAGTAGATTCAAAGAAATTATATTCAGTTGCTGAAGCAATTAAATTAGTTAAAGAAACTTCATATGCAGGCTTTGATGCATCAGTTGAGGTTTCATACAACTTAAGCGTTGACCCTAAACAGGCTGACCAACAAATTCGTGGTTCACTGGTATTGCCTAACGGTACTGGTAAGACCCAAAAGGTGATTGTTTTTGCCGATGGTCCACAAGCTGAACAAGCTAAAGCGGCTGGAGCTGACGAAGTTGGTTCTGACGATCTGGTTGAAAAAGTACAAAATGGTTACTTAGACTTTGATGTTGTTGTTGCTACACCAACAATGATGGCTAAAGTTGGTCGCTTAGGTCGTATTTTAGGACCTAAAGGCTTGATGCCAAACCCTAAGACCGGTACTGTAACAATGGATATTGAAAAAGCCGTTAAGAATGTTAAGGCTGGTCAGGTTGAATACCGTGTTGACCGTCAAGCTGCTATTCATGCTGCTATCGGAAAAGTTTCATTTACTGATGAACAGTTAATTGAAAACTTTGATGCTTTACGTGACGTTATTTTACGTGCACGTCCATCAGCAGCTAAGGGTCAATACATTAAGAGCGTAGCTGTGGCTGCAACCTTTGGCCCTGGAATTAAACTTGATCCATTAAATTTGGACTAAAACAAAATAGTTAACTAAAGCAACTTTGCTATCTTGGCAAGTTGCTTTTTTTCTCTTTGCAAGTATTTATGATTGGTCTATGGTGAAAGTTTTGATAAACTAAAGCTGAATTTATTTGTCTAATTGAGGGAATTATTATGAAAAAAAGTAATTTGGGTGTACTGCTAGCATTAATCTTGTTTATACCCCTTTTTTTAACTGGCTGCAGTCAAAACCGGGAAAAAATTACTATAGTTGGCTCCAGTGCCTTACAGCCTTTAATAGAACAAGCAGGTAATGATTATCACCTGGCCCATATGAGCAGCAATATTGTGGTTCAGGGCGGAGGTTCCGGTACCGGTTTAAGTCAAGTGCAAGCCGGAGCTGTTGAAGTGGGTACTTCAGATGTTTATGCGGAAACACAAAAAGGTATTGATGCCAAAAAATTGGAAGATTTTCCAGTCGCTGTAGTGGGAATTGTTCCGATTGCTAATAAAGGCGTTGGGGTTAAAAATTTATCACCGAAACAGCTTTCCGATATTTTTACCGGCAAAATTACAAACTGGCGTCAAGTAGGTGGCAAAAATCAGTCAATCATTGTGATTAATCGTTCACGTGGCAGTGGTACAAGATCTACATTTGAAGATTTGATTTTAAAAGGAAAAGACGCGGTAAATTCTCAAGAGCAAGATTCTAACGGTACGGTTAAAAAAATTGTTAATTCAACACCTGGTACTATTTCTTATATTTCTTTTCCCTACGCAAATGACCAAAATATTCAAAAAATAAGTATAAATCATGTTCAGCCCGAAAATAAAAATATTCCTACGAATAAGTGGCCGCTTTGGTCCTATGAGCATATGTATACAAAAGGCAAGCCCAATAAGGCAACGGCCGCTTTTATCAAATATGTACTAAGTAAAAAAGTACAAAAAGATTTGGTTCCCAAAATAGGCTATATAAGTGTTCACGAAATGAAAGTAACACGCAATAGTCAAAATAAGGTTACAAAGATAGGTAAATAAAATGGCAAAAAAAGAACAAGACTTACAGCAAGTGGTTGAAAATGCAATTGCCGAACAAAAAGTACCTCACGTTAAGTTTAAAGGCATTGATCCTAAAAATATTGATGTTGATCGTCTGACCAAGCCATCAAAAGAGACCCGACAAGAGTGGTGGGGCAGAGGACTAACATTTTTAGCAATTATCTTAATTGGCATACTAATTATTGCAATTATTGGCTTTGTTGGGATGCATGGCTTGGCCACTTTCATTGATAATAAGGTAAATATCTTTCATTTTCTTTTTTCTACTGACTGGAATCCCGGTGCTGGTAAGAACCACGTTGGGGCAGCAGCAATGATTGTAACTTCGTTTGCAGTAACTCTACTTGCAGCGCTAATTGCGACACCTTTTTCCATTGCCGTAGCACTATTTATGACTGAATATGAATCAGGCAAAAGGGTGCAACTATTGCAATCGGTAATGGAGTTATTAGTAGGAATACCATCCGTAGTTTACGGCTTTATTGGTTTAATGGTAGTGGTTCCGGCTGTCAGAACTATTTTTGGCGGAACAGGTTTTGGTATTTTAACAGCAACATTAATACTTTTTGTAATGGTTTTACCGACAATTACTTCTCTAACTGTTGATGCGTTTAAAGCGATTCCTAAGGATTTGCGTAAATCTTCCTCTGCATTGGGCGCGACAAAATGGCAGACTATATATCACGTTGTTTTAAGGGCTGCGCGTTCCCGTATTATGACAGCTATTATCTTTGGTATGGCTCGTGCTTTTGGGGAGGCCCTGGCTGTTCAAATGGCAATCGGAAATGCGGTTCTAATGCCTTATAACTTGGTAAGTCCGGCAGCTACTTTAACAAGTCAATTGACTAGTCAAATGGGTAATACTGTTATGGGGACTTTACCTAATAATGCGTTATGGTCATTGGCACTTTTACTGTTAATTATGTCATTGGTGTTCAATTTCTTAGTACATTTAATTGGAAAGAAGAGTTAGTAGTATTATGAATGCAAAAAAAACAAATCGAATTGCTACTGGCGTAATTTACTTTTTAGTGGGAATTGTTATATTGCTTTTGGTGGGAATTTTAGGTAATATTTTGGTTTCCGGAATCCCACACTTATCTTGGCATTTCTTAAGTTCAGCCTCATCATCCTTTGAAGCAGGCGGCGGAATTAGAGACCAACTGTTTAATTCTCTCTACCTTTTACTTTTAACTTTGATTATTTCCCTGCCAATCGCTTTAGGAGCTGCTATTTATTTAGCTGAATACGCCCCAGATAACTGGTTTACGCAATTGATTAGAACTACTATCGAAATTTTGAGTTCATTACCATCAATTGTTGTCGGTCTTTTTGGCTATCTGCTGTTTGTAGTTCAGTTTGGCTTGGGCTTTTCCATCCTTGCTGGTGCTTTAGCACTAACTTTTTTTAATTTACCTACTTTGACCAGTAATATCGAAGAAGCAATTAAAGGAGTTCCTCAGACGCAAAGAGAAGCCGGCTGGGCTTTGGGGCTATCAAATTGGAAAACTATTCACGGTATTGTTTTACCAGCTGCTCTTCCTGGAATAATTACTGGCGTGATTTTGAGCGCTGGAAGAGTCTTTGGCGAAGCTGCTGCTTTAATTTACACAGCCGGGCAGAGCGGCTCTACCGTAGATTATTCAAACTGGAATATGTTTAGTCCTACTAGTTTTTTAAATATTATGCGTCCCGCTGAGACATTAGCTGTACACATTTGGAAAGTAAATACTGAAGGTATTATTCCTGATGTTAACGTGGTGTCTGCTGCGACTTCAGCGCTGTTAGTAATTGTGGTTATCATCTTTAACTTTGGTGCACGTGCACTTGGCAACTGGATCTATAAACGGCTAACCGCTGCCAAGATAAAGTAGGAGGGTTCTTATGGAAAATTGGCAAAATCAAAAAAGCTACATTAAGACCTTTGCTGAGGATGAGTGTGCAATATCAACGAAAAATTTGAGTGTTTTCTATGGTGGTACTGTCCAGAAGTTGTTTGATGTCAGCTTGGGCTTTAAGAAAAATACAATTACTGCTTTAATTGGAGCTTCTGGATCAGGAAAATCAACTTTCTTGCGCTCACTTAATCGTATGAATGATCGGGTAGCCAGGGTTGATGGCAGCATTATGTTTCATAATCTTGATGTTAACCAAAGTAAAATTAATGTCTATGAATTGCGTAAAGCAATCGGTATGGTTTTTCAAAAACCAAATCCTTTTCCTAAATCGATTAGAGAAAACATCACTTACGCTTTGAAAGCTAACGGTCAACAGAACAAAAAGAAACTAGATCAGATAGTTGAGGAAAGTCTTAGAGCTGCAGCTTTGTGGGATGAAGTCAAAGATAAGCTAGATCAGAGTGCTCTAGCTCTTTCTGGGGGTCAGCAGCAAAGACTGTGTATTGCTCGAGCTATTGCTTTAAAACCAGAAATTTTACTTCTAGATGAACCGGCCAGTGCCTTGGATCCGGTGTCTACTGCCAAGCTTGAAGATACGCTGAAGCAACTGCGCAAAAAATATACCATGGTTATGGTAACTCACAATATGCAGCAGGCTTCAAGAATTAGTGAGTATACAGCATTCTTTCATCTGGGACATGCGCTAGAATATGATACTACAACCAATATTTTTACTAATCCTCAAGGTGAAATCACTGAAAAGTACATTCAAGGTAGTTTTGGATAAAGGTGGCGTTATTAATGACAAATGTAATGGAGGCAAAAAATGTTAAACTTAAATACGGCAATTTTGAAGCTTTACATGGAATTAGTTTAGCATTTCCTGCCCAAAAATTGACCGCCTTGATCGGGCCTTCTGGTTGCGGCAAATCAACCTTCTTGCGTTGCCTAAATCGCATGAATGACGATATTGATGATATTAAAATCACCGGTGAAATTTTGTTAGAAGGTAAAGATATCTATCATTCTCATATCGACTTAGTTGCTTTACGTAAGAAAGTGGGTATGGTATTCCAGCAACCAACACCGTTTCCGTTTTCAGTTTTTGATAACGTCGCTTACGGCTTGCGTATAGCTGGGGTCAAAGATAAGGAACTGATTGAGCAGAGAGTTGAAGAAAGTTTAAAGCAAGCTGCAATTTGGAACGAAACAAAAGATAGCCTGCAGCGCAATGCCCTTGCTTTTTCAGGTGGACAACAACAACGTATCTGCATAGCCCGGGCGCTGGCAATTAGGCCGGAAGTGGTTTTGCTTGATGAACCAACTTCTGCTTTAGACCCAATATCAAGTTCTGAAATTGAAGAAACGTTAATGGCATTAAAGCAAAAATATACTTTCATCATGGTGACACACAACTTGCAACAAGCGAGTCGGGTTTCAGACCAAGTAGCTTTTCTAATGAATGGTGAGTTGATCGAATCTGGTTCGACACAGGAAATGTTCTTGTCACCTAAGAAAGAAATGACAAACAATTATCTTAATGGCCGTTTTGGCTAAATTTGGAGGTGGATTATGCACGAAATATTTTTAGACGAATTGAAGAAATTGAATGCTCGGTTTATGGAGATGGGAGTTTTAGTTAATGACCTGATCGATAAAGGTACGCGTTCTTTCGTCGAACATGATAAAAAAGCAGCGCAACAAATGATTGCGGAAGATAAGGAAGTTGCCAAAGAGGCTGTTAAAATAGAAAAAAAGGCTTTGGAACTAATGGCTTTACAGCAACCGGTTGCGACTGACTTCCGAGTTGTTATCAGCATTTTAAAAGCTACAACAGACTTAGAAAGAATAGGAGAAAATGCTAATAGCATTGCCGTTGAAACTGTCAGAGTTAAAGGTAATCCACGTCTGCCAGATGTTGAAAAGATAATTTCCAACATGACTCATCAGGTGCGCGAAATGCTGGTACAAGTATTAACGGCTTATGTTCAGGAAAATGAAAAAGATGCCAGACAAATGGTACTTGGTCATGCCAAAGTTTATAAGGATTATAAAAACGCCAGACAAATGATTATAGACGGAGTTGAACAAGAACCTGATGCTGCAGTGGCTTCTGCCAGCTATTTTGTCATTATTAGATTACTTGAAAGAATTAGCGATCACATTGTGAACTTGGCGAGTTGGGTAATTTATAAAACTTCGGGTGAATTATTCGAATTAATTAAGCCTGATCCGAAAGAAAAATAATTAACTTGCATTTAGAATATAATCCTGTTATATTTAATAAAGTAAATTCTACCTAAGACTCGGGTGGCATGACGCCTTAATTTCCCGCCGAGGCCAGAAGATAATGAAGAGTTTAAAGCTCCATGTCTTTCTTGGCATGGAGTTTTTATTTGGGCCTGATGGAATTTATTATTAATTTGATGGAGGTGAAATCGAGTGAGTAAAGCTGCTATTGCTGAAAAAGAGAAGTTCGTTGACGCGTTTGCTGAAGAACTTAAAGCTGCAAAAGCAATCTTGGTAATTGATTACCTTGGCTTAACTGTTGAAGAAGTTACTAACATGCGTAAGGAACTTCGTGAAAACGACGTTAACATGAAGGTTGTTAAGAATACTTACTTAAGACGTGCTGCTGCTAAGGCTGGTATTGAAGGCCTTGAAGAGACTTTTGTTGGTCCTACTGCTGTAATTTATACTGATAATGCTGAAGATATTACTGAACCAGCACGTATTGTTTCTAAGTACGAAGATAATTATGATGTTATCGACATTAAGGGTGGTATGCTAGAAGGCAAATTGACTTCTAAAGAAGAAATCAAAGAGCTTGCTGCCATTCCTGGACGCGAAGGTTTACTGTCAATGCTTGTTTCTGTATTACAAGCTCCAGTACGCAATTTCGCATATGCTGTTAAAGCTGTTGCTGATTCAAAAGATGAATCTGCAGAATAAATAATGTAATTTATATCTAAAAATTTTGGAGGATAAAATAAGTATGGCTTTAGATACTGATAAGATTATTGAAGACTTAAAAGGTGCTTCAATTCTTGAATTAAATGACCTAGTAAAGGCTATTGAAGATGAATTTGGTGTTTCTGCTGCTGCTCCAGTTGCTGCTGCAGGTGCTGCTGGTGGCGAAGCTGCTGCTAAGACATCATTTGATGTTGAATTGACAGAAGCTGGCCAAGAAAAGGTTAAGGTTATTAAGGCTGTCCGTGATATTACTGGACTTGGCCTTAAGGACTCAAAAGATCTTGTTGATGGCGCTCCTAAGAACGTTAAGGAAGGCGTTTCTGAAGACGAAGCTAATGACATTAAATCTAAGCTTGAAGAAGTTGGCGCTACAGTTACAGTTAAATAATTGTAGTCTAGCTAACCAAGCTAATAAAGGACGTATTTGCAATAAGCAGGTACGTCCTTTTTATATTACTTAATGTATTAGTTTTACAATACATCTAAATTATATAACCACATTTATCACCTTATAAAATAATAAAAAAGATAGTTATTTAATTATAAAATGGTTAGTGTTATTATTGATTTAAAATGTACAAAAAATAGAAGGAGAAGGAAATGAAAAAGATTAATTGTCATAAACTTGTGGCTGCAGCAGTAGCAATCACAAGTATTGCAAGTGGGTTATTTGTTGATTCAAGGATTACTGCAGCTAAGTCAGTTTCAAGCAGTATCGTCTTGAAAGCGCCAGCAGTAAAAAGGGTGAAGGTCAAAAGAAAAGCAAATCTATATAACAATAAAGGGCGCAAGTTAAAGAAAAAAGTTTTGAAAAAAGGCAGAAAATTAACTGTTATTAAAAAAGCCACCAAAATAAGAGGTAAGAAGTTTTATTTTGTGACTAAAAATAAGCTGATTTTGGCCAAAGATGTTACTACTTTAAAAGCGAAAGCTAAAAAACCGCAGAACTTGCCAACAAATCCTGCAAATCCATCTAATACTAAAGATAAAGTAACACCACCAAATTCGACCAATACGGGTACAACTCAGACTGCTAAAAAGAATGCAAAAATTGAAAGCTTTTCCCTTAATGAATTTAGACAAGAATTTTTAAAAAAATTGAATGAAGAAAGAGCTCAACGTGGACTCAATGCTGTTAGTGAAGATGCTAATCTTGACGAAATAGTTCAGAACAGAACAAAATTATTACCTGATAATTTTGCACATGTTGATGCTGCTGGCAATTTCATTTTGAATGATTTCTTTAATAAAGCAGGAGTCAAGCGTCACAGTACAGCAGAATGCTTAGCAATGTTTCCTTGGGGTGTAGACGTGAACCACTCAGACAATAGTTTGCTTGATGCTACGAAAAACGCAAGCAGTGTGCTAGTTGCTGACAATATGATTTACGAATATATCTATAATGATGCTGAATCTAATTGGGGTCACCGTGACATTTTACTCGATCCGAATGCCAAAACAATTGGTCTGGGTGCAATAGCAGAAAATGAAAGCGAGCAGATATATTCTTCAGTTGGTGTAATTTATTAATTACTAAACTTAAATAAAAGTTTTAATTATAAAAATAATAAATCTAATTATGTTTTGAAATAGGTTTCTAACATAGTTAGATTTTTATTTTGTTTGCAAAAATACTATTGTCCGCTAAAATTAATTAGATAAGGTTTTAAGAAATGAGCAAATTATGACTGATAAAGAAAATCAAATGTATTTCACTGAAAATCCAACTTCCGCGCATAATGAACGTGTCATTGACTATCAAGTTAATGGGATTGATCTTAAATTTACTACTGATGCAGGAGTTTTTTCCAAAACGCGCGTAGATTACGGTTCAGGAGTCTTAATTAAAGAAATGGCAAACATTGTTTTCCCTCAAAATAACATTTTGGATGTCGGAACTGGTTATGGTCCTATTGGACTGTTTGCAGCCAAATTTTGGCCCGATCAAACTGTAGATATGGTTGATATTAACGAGCGAGGACTGGTTCTGGCAAAAGAAAACGCTGCAGTTAATGGAATAAAAAATGTCAATATTTATAAGTCAGATGTTTACGAAAATGTTTCTGACGAACCAAAATTTGGTTTAATTGTGACTAATCCGCCTATTCGAGCAGGAAAGAGCGTCGTTTCTAATATCTTAAATGGTGCCAAGAGCCACCTTATCCAAAATGGCGTTTTGTTAGCCGTAATTCAGAAGAAGCAGGGAGAACCCAGTGCGCGCAAATTGCTAATTAAAACTTTTGGCAACTGTGTGATATTAAAAAGAGATAAAGGTTACTATGTATTGCAGGCGGTGAATAGGTAATGCCATTTTCAAGCGCTGACAAAAAGAATTTTATGCAACTAGCTTTTAAACAGGCCGAAAAAGCGCAAAGCTTGGGGGAAGTTCCAATTGGCGCCGTAATAATTGCGCCAGATGGGCAAGTTATTGGAGAAGGGTTTAACCGGCGAGAATTAGACCAAGACGCGACGCAACATGCCGAAATGATTGCAATCAGGCAAGCTTGTTCAAAGCTTGGTACCTGGCGTTTAATTGACTGCAGTCTTTTTGTCACCTTAGAGCCTTGTCCAATGTGTGCGGGTGCAATTATTAATTCCCGCATTAAAAATGTCTTTTTTGGTGCACTTGATCCTAAAGCTGGTGCAGCTGGCAGCGTGGTTAACCTTTTTGAAATAGCCAAATTTAACCACCATCCCCATGTAATTCGTGGACTATATCGTGAAGAAGCCAGTCAAATGCTGAAAAACTTTTTCAAAGAGATCAGACAAAAGCAGAAAGCAGCAAAAGACTCTGGTAAAAATTTCGCAAATTAGTGGAAAAATACTGTAAAATAAGGTAATATATCTTATGGGCAATGTTTGACCTCCAAAGCGTGTCAGGACCGGAAGGTAGCAGCACTAAGGTTGCTCGGGCATGTGCCTTTTATTAGATAATTACAAACTCTTAACTCTTTCGCAAGAGTTAAGAGTTTTTTACTAGGGAAGACTGATCAATGGCTTATCAAGCGTTATACCGCAAATGGAGACCGCGCACTTTTGCTAGTGTGATTGGTCAAAATGATATTACGGATACTTTGAAAAATGCAATTAAGCGCGGTACAATCTCCCATGCCTTTTTATTTGCTGGGCCACGTGGTACTGGGAAAACTTCCTGTGCCAAGATCTTTGCTAAAGCTTTGAATTGTACCAACCTGCAAAGCGGTGAACCATGTAATAAATGTGCTAATTGCCTGGCAGCTGATAAAGGTGCAATGGCGGATATTATGGAGATTGATGCGGCTTCCAATAATGGTGTTGATGAAATACGCGACATCAGAGATAAAGTAAAATACGCACCAACTCAAGGTAAATACAAAGTATATATCATTGATGAAGTCCATATGTTGTCAATGGGTGCATTCAATGCTTTGCTTAAAACATTAGAAGAACCGCCAGAGCACGTTGTTTTCATCTTAGCTACTACCGAACTGCAAAAAGTGCCGGCAACAATAATATCAAGAACTCAGCGTTACAATTTCAAGCGTATCTCTCAAGCTGACCTAGAAAAGCGAATGAAGTATATACTGGAGCAAGAAAAGATCAGTTATGAAGATAAGGCTTTGGCTGTGATTGCTCAGGTAGCTGATGGTGGTATGCGGGATGCTTTGAGTATCTTAGACCAACTGTTGAGTTTTGACAAAAACAAAGTTGAGTATGATTCGGCTCTTGAAATAACTGGATTTGCTGCTAAAGAAAAAATTGAACAGATTTTATTAGCAATATTGAATGAGGATGCAACTAAAGCATTATCTTTAACACAAACCGAACTTGCTAATGGTGCTAGTACGAAAAATAT
This sequence comes from Lactobacillus melliventris, assembly GCF_042679465.1. Taxonomy (NCBI): domain Bacteria; kingdom Bacillati; phylum Bacillota; class Bacilli; order Lactobacillales; family Lactobacillaceae; genus Lactobacillus; species Lactobacillus melliventris. Next base: position 147,787 of record NZ_JBHTMT010000005.1, read on the forward strand.
TTTAGATGAACTTATTGAAATGGCGACTAATGCCTTAATGGTTATTAAAACCAATGACAGCAGCCAAAATTTCTTTCTAAGCGACGACTTTGTTGATCAGATTAAAGAAGTTGCTCCTGAACGCTATTTTCAATTGATTTCTGCCGCTAATACCGCATTAAATGATTTACGTTATACTAATCAGCAGCAAATTCCGCTAGAAGTATTTATTGTTGAATGTGCTGGGAAAAAGGTTAGTACGGTAGACTCTAAGAATGTTGTATCAGAGTCTGCCACTTCTCAAAATGCTGACCCGGATTTGACGGAAGAAATAGCAGCATTAAAGAAGCAAGTTATGGCTTTAACCAAAAAAGTTGCCAGTTTAAGTAAAAAACAAACTAGGAACAGCGATCAGATTTTTCATCTTGACAATGCTGCAGCCGACCGATTTGATAAAAACAATGGCAAAGGTTCTAAAATAAAGTCTGCCGCCAAACCTAAAAAAGCAAATAAAAACAGAAAAAAGGCCAATCAACAAAATCGTAAGCAAGTTTACCATGTGTTAGAAAATGCCACGAAGGATGACCTCACTGCTATCAAAAATGTTTGGCCCGATTTGCAATCTGTTTTGGGTGTTTCGCAAAGAGCTTTGTTAGATGTACTTGAGCCAGTTGCTGCTAGTGCGAATCAAGTAGTAATGAAATGTAAATACACCCTTTGGTTTGAAAAAGCTAGTGAAGATGGGAATTTATTAGATATTTTGACTGAAGAAATTGCTAAATTTACTAAGCATAGTTATGAAATAGTGCTAGTACCTGATGAAGATTGGGCCACAGTACGTAAAGAATTTATACAGAAACATGGTAAAGAATTACTTGATAAGCAAAAGCAAAAAGATTCAGAATCTGAGCAAAGTGAATCAGATAAGCAGATAGTGGATAAAGCCAAAGAGTTATTTGGTGACACAGTAAATGTTAAAGACTAAAATTTAAGGAGAAAAGATAATGAGTAAAAGACCTAATTTTGGTGCCATGGGCGGTATGAATATGCAACAAATGATGAAACAGGCCAAAAAATTGCAAGAGCAAATGGCTCAGGAACAAGAAAATATTACCGCCCAGGAATTTGTGGGCAAATCTGCAGATGATTTAGTCGTAGCTACTTTTAGTGGTGATCGTAAATTAAAAAATATTACCATTAATAAGGATGCAATCGATCCGGATGATCCAGATATGCTGCAAGATTTAGTTATTGATGCCGTTAACAAAGGTCTGCAAGAAATTGATCAAGCTACGCAGCAAAGTTTAGGCAAGTATACGAAGGGTATGATTTAATTGCAATATCCAGCACCGATTGCGCATTTAATTGATTCTTATATGAAATTACCTGGTATTGGTGAAAAAACAGCAACAAGGCTTGCTTTTTATACTCTTGATATGCCAGATGAAGATGTTCACGGCTTTAGTACAGCACTAACAGAGGTAAAAGAAAAGCTTCATCGCTGTTCTATTTGTGGCAATATTACGGAAAAGGATCCGTGCCTAATCTGCAGTAATCCTGAACGTGACCAGTCGACTATTATGGTGGTTGAACAGCCTAAAGACGTGATGGCTTTTGAAGACATGGGTGAATATAGTGGTCTATATCATGTTCTGCACGGTGTTTTATCACCAATGGATGGTATTGGGCCAGAAGAAATTAATATTAAGTCACTGATTGTTCGCTTGCAAAAACAGGATGATGTCAAAGAGGTTATTTTAGCTTTAAATTCAACTCCCGAAGGTGAATCAACAGCGATGTATATTAGCAAACTAATTAAGCCTGCTGGAATTAAAGTAACCCGCCTGGCTGCTGGTTTGGCTGTCGGTAGTGATATTGAATATGCTAATTCGATTACTTTAAAAAGAGCGGTACAAGGGAGAACTTCAATCTAATGGCTCGTAATAAAGTTAAAAAAATGGGTGACGAATTGCTAATGACCACAATTGAAGATTTGCAGGAGCAGATTGCTGTTCAAAAAAATCTTGATCCAACGACACTTGATATGTCTGAGGATAACGTGGTATCAGGTAAAATTTTAAGAGCAAAATATTCTTTTTTATATAATGAAGCTCGTCATCGTCATACAAGATTTAGTGGTTTTTCTAATGCGATTTCAGACTAAAAAGTCCTTAGTGAAAGGACTTTTTATTTTGCACAAAAATTAAAAGTACGTTGGGGTGTTCATATAAAGAGAACTCTTGTAAAATAGAAACATGGAGAGTTTTATGAAAAGTTATTTTATCAGTTTCGAAGGGCCGGATGGGTCAGGAAAAAGTACAGTTTTAAAGCAAGTTGTAGCTCAAATAGGTCCTAGACTTAAGACACAATATCTAGTAACTAGGGAACCTGGAGGCTCAAAAATTGCAGAAAAAATCCGGCAATTAATTTTGGATCCTGTGAATGAAGAAATGTCCGCTAAAACTGAAGCATTGCTTTATGCAGCGTCTCGCAGCCAACACATGTTTGAAACTGTGATACCGGCTCTTAAAGCTGGTAAGGTAGTTTTCTCTGATCGATTTGTTGATAGTTCACTTGCTTATCAAGGAGCAGGACGAGATTTGGGTATTGCCGCTGTGAAACAGATTAATGATTTTGCCACTAGTAAAATTGAACCTGATCTCACTATTTTTCTCGACGTTAAACCGCAAATTGGCTTAGACAGGATTGCCCAAGAACGAGCTGGTCAAGAAGACCGTTTGGAACAGGAAAAATTAATTTTTCATCAAAAAGTTTACCGGGGCTATCAAGAAGTAAATCAAGCTTATCCTAAAAGAATAGTGGTAGTTAATGCAAATAAACCACTCAATTTGGTTGTAGAGGATTGTGTTAAAATAATTGCAAACCGATTACCAGCAGATTTGTTAAAGGACTGATTAAGATGAAATTAATAGTTGCAATTGTTCAAAAAGAAGATGCTAACCGTTTGCAGCGTACCTTTGTTAAAGAGAGTATTCGCGCAACTAAACTTGCTACAACTGGTGGATTTCTTAGTGAAGGTAATACGACCTTTCTTATCGGTATAGATGATAAGCATGTTAAACAAGTTTTGCGTATTATCAAGGATGAATCCAAATCACGTGAAGAATATATGAATCCGAATATGGTAATGACAGGCTTTGATATTAGTAGTCAACCGATAAAAATTACAGTTGGTGGAGCTACTTGCTTTGTCTTGCCTGTTGAAGAATTTAAGCAATTCTAATGTCTGTCAATATTAAGGAAGCGGGCCAGAAGCAAACTGAACTTTTGCGTCAGGCATTTGAACAAAATAAACTGGCCCACAGTTACTTATTCGTTGATGCTAATGAAATTCAGGCTTTAAATACAGCCTATTGGTTAGCCTGTCTTTTTAATTGTAGTGGTAGTAAAAAACCAGATGGTACTTGTCAAAACTGCCGGCAGATTATTTCAGGCAATCACCCGGATGTTTTGCTGGTAAAGCCCGAAGGCAAGCAAACTTTGGGCATCGATCAAGTACGCATTTTAAAAGAAGAATTGGCTAAAAGTCCGGTTCAAAGCAGTGTCCGTTTCTTTTTTATTAATGAAGCACAAAAGTTAACTTTGCCTGCAGCTAATGCTTTGCTTAATTTACTAGAAGAGCCTATTGCACCTGTCGTTACAATTTTAATCACCAATAATACTGATCAAATTTTGCCAACAATTCGGTCACGTACTCAGATTATTAATTTTGCGAATAATGACAAAGAGAATGGTAAAAGTGCGGAATTATTAGCAAATGGCTTCAGTCCTAGTGAAGTTAGCGAGCTGGAAGATACAACTAAATTAGATAAAGATACTAAATATTTTTACCAAGAGATGATTGAGCACAATTCATTAGCACTTGTCATTGCGCACCAGTTGGCAGAAATAGCAAGAAGCAAAAGTGAACAAAATTATATTCTCTTTTTACTTAAGAAATGGGCACAAGAGGAATTAGAAAATAATCATCAAGATGATGGAGCAAGAATGCTAAAGTATTTGCTTGAAATTGATAAGATGCAGTACAGCAATGTTAGTTTTCGTAATTTACTTGATTTTCTTGCTTTGCAGTGGAAACGGTAGGTGTTCGTGGTGGATTCATATTCAAAGTTGGAGCAGCTTCACGATTCGATGGTTAGCATGACCAAAACAATCGAAAGTTTAGAGAATAGTATTTTAGAGACTTTAAAAGAAAATACTGAATTAAAAGTAGAGAATCAATTGCTGCGCGAAAAAATGGACAAAATGAATAATGCCCACAATAGTACCGTAAAAACTCAAAGTGGCCTTGAATCTTTGCGGCAAATTTACAGCTCAGGTTATCATATTTGCAATATGTACTATGGCTCTCACCGTGATCCTAATACAGACTGCATGTTTTGCCTGGATATTCTTGATAATTTCGGTGAAAAAAAGAAGAAACATTAAAGGACTGATCAAATGCAGAGGCAAAGTAGTTATGCCCAAGAAAATGGTAAGCTTTATCTAGTGCCAACTCCGATTGGTAATTTGGAAGACATTACAATTAGAGCAAAAAAAGTTTTACAGGAAGCTGATTATATCGCAGCTGAAGATACCAGAACAAGTGGCATCCTACTTGAAAAAATTGGGGTCCATAATCATATGCTTTCCTTTCATAAGTATAATTCAAAGGAAAGAGCGCCCGAATTGATTAAATTAATGACGAAGGGTGCAGTTATCGCAGAAATTAGTGACGCTGGAATGCCCGTCATTTCTGATCCGGGTTATATTTTAGTCCAAGAGTGTATCAAGAATAATATTCCAGTTGTCCCTTTACCAGGTGCTTCCGCCTTTACTACTGCCTTGATTGCCTCTGGCTTTGATGCTCAGCCATTTACTTATTATGGCTTTTTACCGCGGAAAAAGAGTGAGCAAAAATCCTTTTTTGAACAAATGAATAAAGCACGCGCAACTTCTGTTTTTTATGAAGCACCACATAGATTGGTTAAAACTCTTAATAATTTGTCCGAAATTCTGGATTCTGAGCGTCAAATTGTTGTCGCCAGAGAACTGACTAAGATTCACGAGGAGTTTGTTCGTGGTACAATCAGTGAAGTAACTACTTATTTTGAGCAAAATGCGCCGAGAGGTGAATTTGTGATTTTGGTTTCACCAAATACCAAGCAAGCTGAAAAATTATCTTGGACTGCATTAATTGCGTTAGTAGAGCAGTTGGTTGCTAAAGGAAAAAGCAAAAAAATGGCAATTAAGGAGATTGCTCAGGAAAATCACGTTTCAAAAAATGAGTTATATGAACGTTATCATCAAAAGTAGGTGAAATTATGAAGTACAGTGAAAAACATATTGTAAATTATTATGAATGTGATGAAAATAAAAATTTAAAATTACCTGCGATGATTGATTTGATGATGAGTGTTTCGGAGCATCAATTAGATTCAGGTAATGGTAGTACTAACGCCTTGACCAAAAGGGGATTAGGTTGGGTCGTGACGCAATATCATATGGAAATTGCCCGCCTGCCCCATCCAAATGAAGAAATTATACTTACAACTGAGCCATTTGGCTATAACCGTTTTTTGGAATATAGAAATTATGTATTTACCGATCAGACTGGCAATGAGTTGATAACAGTAAAAAGTGAATGGGTTTTATTTGATTTAAAGACCCGCAAATTAGTATCAACTGATAAAGAAATGATGGCTGAATTGGGAATACCACTCTTGAAAAAGCTGCCTCGTTTTCCAAGACTGCGGGTCCAGGAAAATTACGAGAAAAAACGGCAGTATCGCGTACGCTATGATGATTTGGATACCAACCATCACATGACTAATGGTCACTATTTTAATTGGTTTCTTGATACGCTTGACCGCGATTTTTTAAAAAATCATGTCGTCAAGACTATTGATATTAAATTTAATCTTGAGGTCCGTTATGCGCAAACGCCATATGCATGTGTAAACTTAATCAAAGATGGTGACACTATAAAATCATTTCATGCGATTGCGGATGAAGACAAAAAGGATAAAGCTGTTTGTGAACTAACTTGGCGCAAAATATAATATAATTATTTTTTGTGTTCTAACATAATTTAATTAAAGAAAGAAAGTGTTCCAAATGACTATTAAAGAAATGTTTAAGGTCGAATTGCGTGATCTTGTACTCTTAGGAATTATTGTCGCAATGAAGATCATTCTTAGTCGTTTTACAGTCGGATCAGCTGTTGTTCATGTAAGTTTGGGCTTCATCGGAAGCGTAATGCTGGGATTCTTATTTGGGCCTGTTTGGGGTAGCATTGGCGGTGGAATTAGTGACTTGGTTTCATCGGCTTTATTCGGTAATCAAGGGGGCTTTTTTATCGGCTTTACCCTGAGTGCAATGATTGGTCCGTTTATTTATGGCTTGGTATTTTATCAAAAGCCAGTCAAAATTTGGCGCATTATTTTGGCAACTTTATTAGTGACAGTTGTTGTTAATATCGGCTTAAATACACTTTGGGTTCATCTTTTATATGGTATGGACTACTCTGTCGCGCTTATTCAGCGAATTCCGAAGGAAGCTATCACCCCCTGGGTGGAAATGATTGTTAGTTATTTTGTTTTGAACGCAATTTCAAGGGTTAGGATTAACAGGTAATTTTCGAAAAGAGTAAAAATAATTTAGAATGAAAATTTTGAGTATGTCGACTGCGACAAATAATTTAAGTGTGGCTTTAAATGACGATGCTAAAATAATTACGGAAAAGAATGAATTTGACCAGCGTAATCACAGCGCGCATTTGGATCCATTAATTGCCGAAATTTTGAAAGAAAATAATCTAAGATTGGCAGAAATCGATCGTTTTGCCGTTGCAATTGGTCCAGGGTCATACACTGGTTTACGGATTGGTGTTACGACAGTAAAAATGTTTGCCAGCATTTTACATAAAGAGGTAGTAGGCATATCTACTTTACAAGCACTGGCTGCAAGTTGTGCAGAAGAAGGCACTTTAATAGTGGCTGGAATTGATGCTCGTAATGACAATTACTTTGCGGGTGCTTATGTCAATAAGGAAGATGATTGGGGTCCTGAATGTGTAATACCTGATGGGCACTATCATATTGACACACTTTTAAGCGCAGTAGCAGAATATTGTACAAATAACAGTCTGGAAAATGTTATTTATGTTGGTTCTGGCTTTGAAAAACAAACAGAGGCCATCAAAAAGATAAATATTCCCTTTAATTTTGGGACAGAAAAACAAAATCTTGTTCATGCTGGTTTAATAGGTAAGCTGGCTGTGGATGCTCAACCCGATGATCCTGACCAGTTGTTGCCAAACTATTTACGGCGCACACAAGCTGAAATTGATTGGCATAAAAAGACCGGAGAAGCATATAAACCTGATAGTAACTATGTGGAAGAAGTTTAAGTATTTCTGGCCTTTTTTGTTTGTAGCGCCAAAGAAAAAGTTTGTTGACTTTATTCCTGAAAAATTTATTATCAATCACTCTATCCTGAATATTAGACAAGCGCAAATTGAGGACATTTCTGCGATATTGTTACTTGAGCAAAGTTTATATCAAGGAGAGGAGCCTTGGAGCGGAGCAATTTTTCAAACTGAATTGGGCAAAAAGAATTCACTTTATTTACTTGTGCTGCAGTCGCAATTGGTAGTTGGGCTAATTGGTGTCCGAATTAATAATAGGAAAGCTCACATTACTAATTTAATGGTTGATTCCGCTTGGCAAAAAAGGGGTATAGGTACTTATTTAATCAGAAAAGTAATTAAAGCAGCGCAAGAACAAAATTGTGAAGAAGTTAGCCTGGAAGTAAGAGAGGATAATTTGAATGCCCAAAAGTTATATCAAAAATTAGGTTTTGTTACAACTTTCGTCTGGCCCAATTATTATCAGGACTCTAAGCAAAACGCGTTTAACATGGTGCTTAAATTGGCAAGTGACTAAAAGAAAGGAAATTAAATTGGTAAATAAAAAAGACATCCGGATTTTAGCTTTTGAAAGTTCTTGTGATGAGACTTCGGCTTCTGTTGTTAAAAATGGCAGAGAAGTTGAAAGCTTGATAGTGGCAACTCAAATTAAAAGTCACCAGCGTTTTGGAGGGGTTGTTCCCGAAGTAGCCAGTCGCCATCACATTGAAGTGATTACGCAAATTACCAAGGAAGCTTTAAGTGAAGCAAAAGTAACCTGGAATGATATCGATGCTATTGCCGTAACTTATGGACCTGGATTAGTCGGAGCCCTGTTAATTGGTGTCAGTGCAGCTAAAGCAGCTTCCATGGCTACAGGCATCCCCCTAATTGGTGTTGATCATATTATGGGCCACATTATGGCAGCACAATTAAAAGAAGAGATTACTTATCCGGCTCTTGCACTGCAAGTTTCTGGTGGACATACTGAAATTGTTTTACTAAAAGACCCGACCCATTTTGAAATAGTTGGTGATACTAGGGATGACGCGGCAGGAGAGGCTTATGATAAAATCGGCCGAGTTTTAGGAGTTAATTATCCAGCTGGTAAAACAATAGATGAATGGGCTCACCAAGGGCAGGATACCTTTGATTTTCCCCGGGCAATGATTAAAGAAGATGATTACGATTTTTCTTTTTCTGGATTAAAGAGTGCGTTTATTAATACTTGTCATCACGCTGAACAAATTAACCAAAAACTAAATAAATATGACTTAGCGGCCAGTTTTCAAGCCGCAGTAATTGATGTTTTAGCAACTAAAACAATTAGGGCAATTAAGCAGTATCAGCCGCAGACTTTCATCATGGGGGGTGGTGTAGCCGCTAACCATGGTTTACGGGACAGAATGAATGGTGAAATAGCAAGTTTACCGCAAAATATTCAGCCCAAAGTCATTTTGCCTGATTTAAAGCTTTGCGGTGACAATGCTGCGATGATTGGTGCAGCGGCCTACAATTTGTATCAAGAAGGAGAATTTGCTGATCTAACTTTAGATGCTGATGCATCATTAGAATTACCTTACGCATCAGAAATGCTGCAATAAAATAAATAATATCAGGATCAAGACAAAATCCCTACGAAAAAAGGCGTTGAGTTCAACGCCTTTTTGTTGTTCTGAAAATAGTTTTTTCCCAGACTCTTTTTTATCATTATGTGTTTTGAGCCCAAGTATTTTAAACATTATATTTATGTATCAATTACAAAATGATCGGAGTATACAAAATGACAGCTGGTGAATAGCTACAGTATCGGATTGCAAGAACTTTTAGACAGTAGTATTAAGAAATAAAAAATGTCACATATGTTTTTAAAAAGTCATATGTGACATTTTTTAATTTAGTTTTCCCACCTGAATATAATAAAGTCAAACAGGTAAGGGAGAAAATCAAATGGTTAGTTTATTTCATTCATTGATGATCCTAGCTGTTAGCATATTTTAAAGAGTTCAAAAATACAAAATTTGATAATCACTTTGATTATGAATTTTATACGGATAGACTATAAATAAAACTCAAATACAAACAAGTTTCTATCAATAAATAGGGATACGTTTAAATTTCTAATCAAAAAACAATAAAATTATGGTAGGCTAAATTATAATAACTCTATCATTTTTAAATTAATTCACCATTCAAAAAGGAGACAATAATGTTAACAGTCCAAAACCTATCGCTCAAAACCAGGCAGCCAATCCTGCACGATTTTTCTTATCAATTTGCACCCGGTCAATTTTATCAAATTGCCGCAGAAAACGGTTCTGGTAAAACAAGTTTCTTGCGTGCTGTTACGGATCTAATTCCAGCTTCTTCTGGTAAAGTCTTATTGGACGGAAAGCCGTATGCCAAAAATAAGCGTAAGCTTTTTTTCTTTGAAAGCAATGAATGGTTCAACGTCAATTTAACTAGCCTTGATTACTTAAAATTCGTGAAAAAACAATGGCATTCTAATGTCGACCTTAATCAAGAGCTTGATTTGCTGGGTGTACGTGAGTATGTCAAAGTCCCAATTAAAAAGTATTCGCTTGGAATGAAACAAAAATTGATCGTGGCCATGTACTTAGTTAGTGGCGCCGAATATTACTTGATGGACGAGATTACTAACGGTCTTGATGAAGAAAGTCGCACAATTCTTTATAAACGACTAAATGATGAGGTAGTTCAGCGTAATAAATGTATTATTCTAACCTCCCACTATAGCAGCGAGATTAAAGTGAATAACTTACACCGGCTCGTTTTACAAAAACAAATGATGCACGAGGTAGAACAATGAGCTCATATTTTTCATTGCAACTTAAAAAGGTTACTAAACACAATCTATCAATTATTTCACTGGTTATTTTATTATTAATTTCTTTTGGCTTACTATACATGAAGTCTACGCAGCTCATGGGTACAGGTTCTTTAAAAGGAGATGCTCAGGGTCAGATTGCCATGAAAAAGCAAGCTTTACAAGCCGATTGTCAAGCACTCAAACGATATTCACCGCAAGGAAAATCATATAAGGCCATTGAAAAAGATATCAAACAAACTGAAATAGGATTAAGAAAAGATCAAGCCTTTGTTGATAATATTAATCATAATCACTGGAAGCGAGTTTATGAGACCAAATTAAAAAGGGAACAAAAAGGCAAATTGACTGATCTAAGTGCGGATGAAAGAGATGGACATAAAAGTGTAATATTGCGTTTAAAGTATCTCATAGCTCACCCTATGCCTTATGAAAGCGATAGCGCAGTCACCGGGATACAGTTCTTGTTAGATTTGAATGAAAACTATTGGCCTGTCTTATTTAGTTTGGTAATGATTTTTATTTTGACTTATTTATTTACTAGTTCATATAAAAATGGTCTTGACATTTCCACTGTCTTGCCAATTAATCGCTTGCAAAGTACCTTGACTAATAATATTGCTGGGTTAGTGGTCGTCAGCTTTATTTTTCTTTTACTAAACTTATTAGTTTTCGGGGGAGCAGCGAGCATTTTTGGTATTGGTCGCAGTGACTATCCTTATATCATTCACCATCTGGTTAGCGACCACTTGGTGCCGGGAATTGTTCCGACTGCCAAATTGTTGCCCCAAGCAGTTATACTGCAGCTCTTAAATTTCATATTTATGGTTTTGCTTGTACAGCTGATTGCTAAAATTTTTCATAACCAGTTACCGACTTTGTTAGTTTCGCTATTATTTTTATTAGGCGGTCATTTTGTTACAGTTTTTATTATTCCGCTGGAGAAGATTGCGCAGTGGCTTCCTGGTACTTATTTAGGAGTATTAAACATTGTTTCAAACCAAACAGCCTATACAATGGACAATTCTGCTATTAACTTTTCAAATGGTGTGTTTACCTTAATACTGAGTTCTATATTATTATTGTTATTGGTATTTTTAATTGATCGCTTTACAACTGTTGCTCATAGAAATGGGAGGCTGGCATAATGTCCTATTTGGCTTTTCAACTTAAAAAAGTATTTAAGAATAAGCTAACCCCAGTTTGCATAGCGAGTCTAGTCTTATTAATGGGTATTGTCTTATTCATGAATATTCGCACTAATCCCCAATTTTCCTTACAGGCGAGGGCTGAATCGGAGATTGCTTACTTTCAAAAAGAAATTAACCAGCAGCAAAGATTACTTAAACAAGAAAAACAAAAAGCGGAAACTGAGATTTACAATGATACTAAATCTACTATTAAGCAAAATCAAGAAGTAGTTAAGCAAGATAAACAAGTTCTAAATGCGGCAAATAAAGGTAACTGGCGCAATGCCTACACGATCTTGTGGCAACAAAAAAAGCGAGAACAAACTATTTCATCAAATGGTCAAGATTCAGCAGGCCTAAATTCAAGAATAAATGTAGAGAAAAAACTGCGATTCTTTAACTATTTACGCCATAAGCCTTTGCCTTATGAAAGTCAGGATATGCCAGTAACAGGCTGGCAGTTCTTACTGCAATTAAATCAGCAATATTTGCCTTACGTATTTACTCTTGTTGCTCTGTTTTTATTAACTTTGCTTTTAACTGATTCTTATCATCAAAAGTTAGATACTGCGCAGCTATTACCGCTTGAAAAAAATAATTTAATAATTTCTAATGCCACAGCAGGAATTGTCCTGACTCTTGGTAGCTTTTTAGGGATTAATTTAGTATTATTTATTGCAGCTTCCTTTATTTCCGGTACAGGTAGTTTAGATTATCCTTATATCGTAGGTCAATATAAAGGTGGTAGGCCTCTTATTGCATGTGTATCTACTGGCAGTTTTATTATTAAAGTAATTGTATTGCAGGTACTTACCTTCATCTTCGAGGTTGTCCTAGTTCAGTTCCTTGTCCGAATTTTTCGTGATAAATTACCAGCATTACTTATCGCTATTTTACTTGTCCCGGGACTTAACATTGCTACTATGATAGTTGAGCCGCTGCGTAAGATTTGCGCATGGCTGCCAATGACTTACCTGAATGCAGTTGACATAGTATCAGGCAATTTAGGAATTAATTATCAAAATGTGCAGTTGAACTATACGACAGGGCTTTTAACACTGTGCTGTTCAGTTTTAATAATTGCTATTTTGATTTTACTGTCCAGTCATATAAAATACAAAGAATAAAATCTTATATTTTTTAAATCAATATTTTTACTTCTAACATAGTGTTATCATAACCTTAGACGTTCATTTGTTTATTTAAATTATGCTTACTCAAAAGTCTTTTAAAATTAAGTGTAAAAATATATAACAAGTAATAACATACTTACCATTACAAAATGGGAGACTCATTTCAAAAGAGTCTCCCATTTTGATTAAACAAGTATTTACAGATTTAATATTCAATAATATCTTGCCTTGCTGTGTAAATTTTAGTGCTATAGTATCATCTATTCTAACTAGGTAATAAGGTACGTACCATGATAAAGTTAATTAGATTGTTGTAAGCTCTTCTAAATATTAAAAGATAAAATATTGAGCAAAAAAGTCTGGGAAAAGATAGTTTTCCCAGACTCTTTATATCTCTTAAAAATCTTTGTAAAAAGCGATCAAATCGTATTTATCGCACGGATTAAAATCACAACTTTCATAAAACATGCGCGTTTTAACGGTATTTTCGGTCAACAAAACTTTCTGTATGACAGAATTATATTTCTGTAATACGCTATTCATTAATTTCGTACCAATTTCCCGACTTTGATAAGCAGATTAACCAGTAACTCTTGGATATAAATGAAGGTCAGACCATTACCAACTACTCAGATTAATCCAACTAATTGGTTATGATTATAAGCACTAATAGCAAAAAGCGAATTTGCCACTGCCTTTTGCAGTTGCTAGGGATTTTGTGTATAAGAACTCCAACCGACGCTGGTGTATAAATTGATGAGTTGGTCTAAAGTAATATTTTGGTCAACTATATATTTCATTTTTATTCCTCCTTTATTAATTAATAATTGAAGAGCAATAAGTAATTTTCCCATGCGTATCTCCCATTTCATTTCTTATAAAGCCAGCAAAATTATCTCTTTTAGTTTAAACAACTACAATTTTAAAAGCAGCACTAAATTCATCAAATTTTGCTAACAAAAAATTTATTAATAGTTGGCGAGGTAATTTACAGCAAGTTAAAATATAAAAACAGCAGATAAAAAGGCTGATTTGTTCCTATTTTTGTTGTGCTTACTTGATATATTGTTTTAGTCAAAGCTATCCAGTTCAGTCAGTGCTTTTTCCCAAGCATCATTTGCATCGTCCAGATGTTTTTGTACAGCGCTAAGCTGTTCTTGCAAGGGACCTAATTTGTCAAAATTAGTGGCAATTTCAGGATCAGCCATTTGAGATTGAATATCTTTTTGCTCTTTTTCCAGCTTTTCAATTTTATTTTCGGTATTTTCAACTTCTCTTTGCAATTTACGTTTTTGTGAATCACGAAGCTTTTGTTCTTGATAGGACAACTTGTTTTTATTTTTTTCGGGTTCAATGACAGTTGTGTCTTCATTAGCAGATGTACTGGCGGAAACGGCATTTTGCTTAGTTTTCTCGTTTAAATAATAATTATAATCACCCTCATAAACTTGGGCAGTACCATCTTTGATCTCTACAATTTTATTAGCTAATTGATTGATGAAATAGCGGTCGTGAGAAACAAACAATAAAGTACCGTCAAAATCCTGCAAAGCTTTTTCTAATACTTCTTTCGCCTCAAGATCCAAATGGTTAGTAGGTTCATCCATCAGCAGAAAGTTGTTATGTTCAAGTGATAATACAGTTAACGTTAATCTCGCTTTTTGACCACCAGATAATTGTCCGACAGTTTTATCAATATCTTTTGCCGTAAACAAAAAACTGGCTAAAATGGAACGAACATCTTTTTCAGGCATTGTTTTATGCCGGTCCCAAACGGTGTCAATCACCGTTTTAGTTGGATCAAGTCCTTGTAGTTCCTGATCATAATAGCCGATATCAAGGGATGCACCATATTTAATTGAGCCTTTTTTCGGCTTTAATTCCTTCATCACGGTTTTTAGTAAAGTTGATTTACCAATACCATTTTGACCAATTACGGCTACGCGATCGCCTTTATTTATTTGCAGAGAAATATCGTGCACCATTGTTTTTGTCGGATAGCCAATTGTTAAATCACGTAAAATTAGTACTTCTTTACCAGATGGCCGCTCGCTTTGAAAATTAATGCGCACTTTATTTTTGTGTTTTGGCGGAGTAATTCTTTCCATTTTCTCCAATTGCTTGCGGCGACTTTGTGCTCGTTTAGTAGTTTTGGCTCTGACAATATTTTTTTGAATAAATTCTTCGTCTTTTTTGATTTGCTCTTGCTGCTTTTCATACGCTTCTTCTTGCTGGCGATCACGCAGCTGCCGTTCAGCAACGTATGCGGAATAATTCCCCTTAAAGACAGTTAATTTGCCAAATTGCAATTCAAAAATCTGTGTGGCTAAATTATCTAAAAAATACTGATCGTGGGAAACAACTAAAATAGCACCAGAATAGTTTTTAAGATAACTTTCCAGCCAGTCCAGAGTGTCTAAATCAAGGTAGTTGGTAGGCTCATCAAGTAATAGCAGAGCAGGCTTGCGCAGCAGCAATTTAACAAATGAAAGTCTGGTCTTTTCTCCTCCGGAAAGACTTGCGATTTTTTTGGACCAAGTTGCTTCAGGAAAGTTAAAGCCATTCAAAATACTTTTGATATCAGCCTGGTAGGTATAGCCCCCTTGCTGCTCAAAGTTGAATTGCAGCTGGTCATACTGTTTTAACAAATCACTTCTTTTAGGGTTAGCAGCAATATCCTGCTGTAAACTTGTGATTTTTTTGCTCATATTAATTAATGAAGTAAAAACAGACAACATTTCTTCCCAAATTGTTTTACTTTCATTTAAGCCATTTTCTTGGGCAATATAGCCGACATCTATATTTTTATTGATGGTGAAGTCACCATGTGTGGCTTCTTCTTCACCGGTCATAATCTTAAGCAGGGTCGTTTTACCGACACCATTTGGTCCAATAAGACCTATTCTGGCATTTGCGTCAATTGAAAAATTGACATTTTTAAATAATGTGTTGGCACCAAATTGTTTTTCTAAATCGTGTCCTTGTGCAATTATCATAATTTTTCACCTAAAAACCATTTTAGCATACGTATTGAATTTCTTGTGTGAGAGTTTGACGGATATATGAAAGAAAAAGAGCAAAAATACAGCTTTTTAAGCGTGAATGAATAAAAATACCAGTTTCTATTATCAAGCCTGTTACCATTTTGCTAAAATTTAAAAGATTGTGAAAAAAATGTTTGCAAATGACGTAAATTTATAGGTAAAATAGAATTGATTGCTGAGAAATTCACAAGAACGAATTATGGTTACTTAATTAAGTTGGAGGCTTCTTAAATGGAAAAAATCAAAATACCAACGGCAACGGCTAAAAGGTTGCCGTTATATTACCGTTATCTTATTATCTTAAATGAGGCTGGCAAAGAAAAAGTTTCTTCGACTGAATTGTCTGAAGCTGTTCAGGTAGACAGTGCTTCAATCAGACGTGATTTTTCTTATTTCGGCGCTTTGGGCAAAAGGGGTTATGGCTACGATGTAAAAAGTTTACTTTCTTTTTTTAAAAAGATTTTAAACCAAGACACTTTAACAAATGTTGCTTTGGTTGGCGTAGGTAACTTGGGTCATGCTTTATTAAATTACAATTTTAAACGCTCAAATAATATTCGCATTTCTTGTGCTTTTGATATTGATGAGAAAATTACCGGCAGAATTCTAAGCGGTGTGCCTGTCTATGATATGAGTGAACTTAAAAAGCAGCTTAGTGACCAACAAATTTCTATTGCGATTTTAACGGTGCCATCTGCGGCTGCTCAAAAAACTGCTGATGATATGGTAGAAGCTGGAATTAAGGGAATCATGAATTTCACCCCAATTCGTTTATCTGCACCAAGTGGCATTCGAATTCAAAACGTTGATTTGGCTACTGAGTTGCAGACACTTATTTACTTTCTTGATTCGGATAAGAAAAAATAGTTTTAAAAAGCAAATTAGCACTTTTTTACTCAAAGTGCTAATTTTTTCTTGCATTTTTTCATAAAAGGGGTTATTATCATAAATGTAAGTTAGCACTTGACAAATAGGAGTGCTAATGGCACATAAAAGAGATTAAAATTTAATTTTAGGAGGGACAAACGTGTTACAACCAATAGGTGATCGCGTGATCGTAAAAGTTAAAGAAGAAGAAGAAAAGACTGTAGGCGGAATCGTCCTGGCTTCTAATGCTAAACAAAAGCCGACAGAAGGTGAAGTAGTTGCTGTTGGTGATGGTAACTTTGCTGAAAATGGCAACAAAATACCTATGACTGTTAAGGAAGGCGACGTTGTTTTATATGACAAGTATTCTGGTACAGATGTTAAATACGATGGTCAAAAATATTTAGTCCTTCACGAAAAAGATATTTTAGCAATTGTTAAGTAATTAAGGAGCGTATAAAAATATGGCAAAAGAAATTAAATTTTCAGAAAAAGCAAGACGTTCCCTGTTAAAGGGCGTTGACAAATTAGCTGATACTGTTAAGGCTACTATTGGTCCTAAGGGTAGAAACGTTGTTTTGGAGCAATCTTACGGCAACCCAGACATTACTAACGATGGTGTGACAATTGCCAAGGCAATTGAATTAAGAGACCACTATGAGAATATGGGTGCTAAGTTAGTTGCAGAAGCAGCACAAAAGACCAATGATATTGCCGGTGATGGTACTACTACTGCGGTTGTTTTAACCCAAGCAATTATTCGTGAAGGTATGAAGAATGTTACTGCTGGTGCTAACCCTGTTGGTGTTCGTCGCGGTATTGAAAAAGCCACAAAAGCTGTAGTAAATGAATTACACAAGATTAGTCACACTGTTTCTTCAAAAGACCAAATTGCTCAAGTTGCTTCAGTTTCTTCAGCTTCAAAAGAAGTTGGTGATTTAATCGCTGACGCAATGGAAAAAGTTGGTAATGATGGTGTTATCACTATTGAAGACTCACGTGGTATCGAAACTGAATTATCAGTAGTTGAAGGTATGCAATTTGACCGTGGTTACCTGTCACAATACATGGTAACTGATAATGACAAGATGGAAGCTGATCTTGACAATCCATATATCTTAATTACTGATAAGAAGATTTCTAACATTCAAGACATCTTGCCATTGTTACAAGAAATTGTGCAACAAGGCAAATCACTTTTAATCATTGCCGATGATGTTTCTGGTGAAGCTTTGCCAACATTAGTTTTGAACAAGATTCGTGGTACATTCAATGTTGTTGCTGTTAAGGCTCCTGGCTTTGGCGACCGTCGTAAAGAACAACTGCAAGATATTGCCGCTTTAACTGGTGGTACAGTAATTACTGAGGACTTAGGGCTCGAATTAAAGGACACTAAGATTGACCAATTAGGTCAAGCTCGCCGGATTACTGTAACTAAGGACTCAACTACTATTGTTGATGGTTCTGGTTCAGATGAAGCAATTAAAGACCGTGAAGACTCAATCAGAAAGCAAATTGCAGAAACTACTTCTGACTTTGACAAGAAGAAATTACAAGAGCGCCTAGCTAAATTAACTGGTGGAGTTGCTGTTATCCATGTCGGTGCTGCTACTGAAACTGAATTAAAAGAACGCAGATACCGCATCGAAGATGCTTTGAACTCAACCCGTGCTGCTGTTGATGAAGGCTACGTTGCTGGTGGTGGTACTGCTTTAGTAGATGTTAAGGATGCTGTTAAGGACCTTAAAGGTGACAATGCTGATGAACAAACAGGTATTAACATTGTCTTAGAAGCTTTGACTGCTCCAGTTCGTCAAATTGCTGAAAATGCTGGTGAAGATGGTTCAGTTATCTTGAATAAGCTTGAAGGTCAAGAAAATGAAGTTGGTTACAATGCAGCCAACGGTAAATGGGAAAACATGGTTGAAGCCGGAATTATTGACCCAACTAAGGTAACCCGTACTGCTTTACAAAATGCTGCGTCTATTGCTGCCTTGTTATTGACTACTGAAGCCGTTGTTGCCGAAATACCAGAAGATAAACCTGCCGCTGATCCAAATGCAGGTGCTGGCAATCCAGGTGTGATGTAATTTAGTTTTTATTAGTTAATTAATAAATCCTACTAGCAATCCTGTGGGGCTTGCTGGTAGGATTTTTTGCTTTGAAATTTTGCTTACAGAATTTGATAAGTAATTGCTGCCTTTACAATAGGAAGGAATATTAGTGGAATATTTAAGTTTACTAGGTATTGTAGTTATAGTGATTGGCTTTACACTGGGACTTGATACCATAGCCGTTGTTATTATTGCTGCTTTAATTACAGCCTTAGTTTCAGGAATTGATTTTGTCTCTTTTTTGACAATTTTGGGTAAAGGATTTATGGATAATCGCATGGTTTCCCTGTTTTTTCTGACTTTACCGACAATTGGCATTTTAGAAAGACATGGCTTAAAGCAAGCTTCTGTTAATTTGATTAAAAAAATGAAAAAATTGACGCCAGGTCGTATTTTCGATATTTACCAAGCCATTCGTGAGATTGCTGGTGCTTTCGGCATTTCATTACAAGGACACGTCCAATTTATTGCGCCACTAATTAATCCAATGGCACAAGCTGCAGGTAAGGTTAACAGCGAATTGACCTCTTTAGAAATTGACCAAATTAAGGGTAGAGCGGCTGCAACAGAAAATTTTGGTAATTTCTTTGCCCAAAATTTATTCGTAGCTTCTTCAAGCGTTCTACTTATTGCAAGTACTATGAAATCACTGGGTCACCCAGTTGATCCTAGTGGCATAGTTCTATACACTTTTCCAGTTGCAATCATCAGTTATATTTTATGTGTGGGTTACAATCATGTGTTTGACAAAAAATTACTCAAACAGCAAGAGAAGTAGGAGAAATAATGGATACTTTAATCAATAATATTTTATTAGCGTTCTATATCTTAATCGGGCTGTTTTTCTTGGCTGCAGCAATTGAGTCTTGGCGTGATCAATCAAATCCTGTGCGTTGGGGTACCGGGCTTTTCTGGTTTTTGTTTGCAATACTATTCTGTTGTGGGCAATGGCTTTCGAATGCAATTAACGGTGCAATTATAATAATTATTGCTTTATTATCTCTGTTTAAACAGGTTCGCGTAGGTCACATAAAAGATTTGGATGAAAAAGTTGCTCAACAAACGGTTAAACGTATTGGCAACTGGATTTTCTTACCAAGTATCTTGCTGGCAGTTTTAGCTTTGCTAATAGCCCAATTTACTAATCTAGGTGGCCAAGTAGGTATAGGTGTGGCAGCAATTATTTCACTTGTTATTGCACAAATTTTGACAAAAGCAAATGTGAAAGTTGTGTATGAGGATACTCAGAGAATGGTGCGTTCGGTAGGGTCAGCGGGAATCTTACCACAGCTGCTTGCTACTCTGGGTGTGGTGTTTACAGCTTCCGGTGTTGGGCAAGTGACTGCTAAAGCTATTTCTGGACTTTTTCCTATTGGAAACCATTTATTGGGAGTTACACTCTATTGTGTTGCCATGGCTTTGTTTACAGCCATCATGGGTAATGCGTTTGCGGCCTTTGCAGTTATTACTGCTGGGATTGGCATCCCTTTTGTTGTGGCACAAGGAGGTTCACCGGTTGTAGTTGCAGCTTTAGGGATGACTTCGGGTTATTGCGGTACGCTGTTAACACCAATGGCAGCAAACTTTAATACTTTGCCCGTTGCTCTTATGGAAATGAAAGATCAACTAGGCGTAATTAAACAACAATTTCCGATCGCAATCAGCATGTTGCTTATTCAAATTATGCTAATGTATTTTTTGGCATTTTAAGATAGTAAGGAGAAATATAATGAAAATTCTTGTAACAGGTTTTGATCCATTTGGTGAAGATAAAATTAATCCTGCGATCGAAGCAGTTAAACGGCTGGATGATGAAATCGCCGGAGCACAAATCGTAAAACTGGAAATACCAACTGTTTTTGGCGATTGTGCCGATGTGGTTCATGAAGCTATTCTGAAGGAAACAACTGATTATGTTTTAAATATTGGACAAGCTGGTGGCCGCTATGGTCTAACTCCCGAACGAGTGGCAATTAATTTTGATGATGGTCGCATTGCCGATAATAAAGGATACCAACCACTTGCTACACCTATTCAGGCAGACGGTCAAAATGCATATTTCACGCAACTGCCTGTTAAGGCAATGGCACGGGCAATTAGGGAAGCTGGACTTCCAAGTTCAGTTTCTACGACGGCAGGTACATTTGTCTGCAACCACATTATGTATCAAGTGCAGTATATGATTGATAAAGAATTTCATGACTTAAAAGCTGGCTTTATGCACATTCCGTATTTACCAGAACAAGTTGTTGCTAAACCAGAGACTCCTTGTCTGAGCTTAGCAGATGATGTAAAAGGTATTACGGCTGCCATTAGTGCAATTGTGAAGATGGATGGCAAGAAAGATTTGGCAAGTATTGAAGGACATATTGCCTAATTTTTTGAATTATTTATATGTGTTGTGAGAAGAGATCGTTTTGCTTGCGGTCTTTTTTCTTTTAATGAATAGTTTAGCGTATAATAATAACAGTAATGCAGAAAAGAAGGAGAATAATGGCGCAAACAAACCTGACTCCGATGATGGAGCAATATCACCAAATTAAAAAGCAGTATCCCGATGCCTTTCTTTTTTATCGGGTGGGGGATTTTTACGAATTATTTGAAGACGATGCAATCAAGGGTGCCCAAATTTTGGAATTAACCTTGACTCACAGGTCCAACAAAGCCGAAAACCCTGTTCCTATGGCAGGAGTACCTCACGTGGCAGTGCAATCTTATGTAGATACACTGGTTGAAAAGGGTTATAAAGTAGCTTTATGCGAACAACTTGAAGATCCGAAAAAGGCCAAAGGAATGGTTAAACGTGGTATTATCCAACTTGTGACTCCCGGAACCTTGATGAATGACAAACCCAGTGAAGCCAAAGAGTCGAATTATCTTACCTCTGTTGTAACTACCAAAAGTTGTTTTGGATTGGCATACAGCGATTTATCGACTGGTGAAATTTATGCCACTCATTTGAAGAGCTTTGCAGCTGTTTCAAATGAATTATTATCATTACGCACACGGGAAGTTGTTTTCAATGGTCATTTAAATGATCAGGATAATGACTTTTTTCATAAAGCAAATATTACTGTATCAGAGCCGGTAGAGTTAACTGGCAAACATGCGGAGATTTCCTTTGCTGAACAGGATCTGACAAACTCTGCTGAAAAAGCTGCTGTAAAACAGCTGGTAGGATATTTATTACAAACTCAGCGTCGTAGTTTAGCGCATTTACAAGTCGCTAAAAGCTATGAAGTCAATCAATATTTACAAATGTCGCATACTGTGCGGGATAATTTAGAATTGATCGCATCTGCAAAAACGGGTAAGAAGATGGGTTCACTTTTTTGGGTGCTTGATAAAACACATACCGCAATGGGTGGACGCTTGTTAAAACAATGGCTTGCTCGACCATTATTATCCGTTGAACAGTTAAACAGGCGCCAAGAGATGGTACAGGCGTTAATTGATGAGTACTTTACGCGGGAAAATATTAATGATGCTCTCAAGGGAGTTTATGACTTAGAACGCTTAACGGGGCGAATTGCTTTTGGTAATGTCAATGCCAGAGAGTTATTACAGTTGGCTCATTCTCTTAATGCCGTACCAACAATTTTGACAGCAATGCAAAAGGCTGAAAATAAAAATTTGCAAAATTTTGCCAGTCAAATTGATCCTTTAAAAGGAATTGCTAAATTGATTACGGATACTATTGTTGATCAGCCTCCAGTTCTGACTACCGAAGGAGGATTAATCAAGGATGGTGTTGATAGTCAATTAGATCGTTATCGGGATGCTATGAATAATGGTAAAAAGTGGTTGACTGGAATGGAGCAGAATGAACGTGCTCAAACGGGTATTGATAATTTAAAAGTTGGTTATAACAAGGTCTTTGGTTACTATATTCAAGTTACAAATTCAAATAAGAGTAAGGTTCCGCTTGACCGGTATACGCGTAAGCAAACTTTGACCAATGCAGAGCGTTATATTACCCCAGAACTTAAAGAACATGAAAATCTTATTTTAGAAGCACAAACCAAATCAACAGATTTAGAATACGATTTGTTTGTTAAATTAAGAGAAGAAGTCAAAAAATATATTCCAGCATTACAAAAGTTGGCTGGACAAGTAGCTCAACTTGATGTCTTTTGCTCTTTTGCTCAGGTGGCTGAAGACAATAATTATTGCAGACCTCATTTTCATACCGATAATCAAGATGTCAAGGTAGTATTAGGACGTCACCCAGTAGTTGAACAAGTGATGAAAGCTGGTTCCTTTATTCCAAACGATGTTAAGTTAACAGAAGATACTGATATTTTTCTGATAACAGGTCCTAATATGTCAGGTAAAAGTACATACATGAGGCAGCTGGCTCTTATTGCGGTAATGGCTCAAATAGGATCATTTGTACCAGCCGATAGTGCAGATTTGCCGATTTTTGATCAAATTTTTACTCGTATTGGTGCAGCTGATGATCTGATTTCTGGTCAAAGCACGTTTATGGTCGAAATGACTGAAGCAAATGATGCTTTACAACATGCCACTAAACGCAGCTTAGTTTTATTTGATGAAATCGGTCGGGGAACAGCTACTTACGATGGCATGGCTCTAGCTGGTGCTATTGTGCAGTATTTACATGATGAAGTTGGAGCCAAAGTTTTATTTGCTACACATTTTCACGAGTTAACAGCCTTGGAACAGACCTTACCTCATTTGAAAAATATTCATGTAGGAGCAACTGAAGAAAACGGCAAGCTGATTTTTCTCCATAAAATTTTACCAGGACCTGCAGATCAAAGTTATGGCATCCATGTTGCGCAACTTGCTGGTTTACCGAGAAAGGTTTTACGCCAAGCTACTAAGCTGCTTAAAAGACTTGAAGCTCAAGGTAGTAATTTGGGACCGGCTTCAACACAACTTGATTTATTTAGCTCAAGTAATGAGCCGGCCGAGGAACTACCAGTTGGTGCAGAGTCAGATTCTGCCAGTGAATTGACTGACAAAGAAAAAGATATCCTAGATGAAATTTCTAATCTTTATTTGGCAGATCAAACACCGTTGCAAGTGATGCAACTGGTGGAAAATTGGCAAGAAGATTTAAAGGATGAAAACTAATCATGGCACAAATACATGAGCTTTCAGTTAATCTGTCTAATCAGATTGCAGCTGGGGAGGTAATTGAAAGACCGGCAAGTGTGGTCAAAGAGTTGGTCGAGAATGCGATTGATGCTGGCAGTAGCAGAATTAGAATAGATTTTATTGATGCTGGTTTAAAACAGATTGTAGTTCAAGATAACGGCTCGGGGATCCCTAGTAATCAAATTGATCTTGCTTTTACTAGACATGCTACCAGCAAAATAAAAAGTGAACATGATTTGTTTAATGTCAGTACTTTAGGCTTTAGAGGAGAAGCTTTAGCTTCGATTGCTGCAGTTAGTCATGTTGAAATTTTAACTAATTCTTCTGGAGCAATAGGAACGCGTGCTGAATTTTCTGCTGGTGTTAAAAAAATGCAGGAAGATGCTGCAGCAAGACAAGGTACTCAGATAACGGTCAAAGATTTATTCTATAATACCCCGGCACGATTAAAATATTTGCGCAGTCCCAGGACTGAGATTATGAAAACAGTAGATATTGTTAATCGTCTTGCATTAGGATACCCAGAAATTGCCTTCACTCTAATGAACGAAGGAAGGATTCTGCTTAGAACTGCTGGTAATAATAATTTACGCCAAACGGTATCAAGTGTTTATGGCCGCAATATTGCTGAACGAATGTTGCCTTTTAAAGGTAGTGATAATGATTTTGAAGTGAGTGGTTTAATATCCAAGCCAGAACTCACGCGGTCTACTCGTAATTTTATTTCTATTTTGCTTAATGGCCGTTACATTAGAAATTTTAAGTTGGCAAGTGCAGTGATGGCTGGTTATGGCAATAATCTTACTGACAAACATTACCCTATTGCAGTTATTAAAATCAAGACGGACCCCTTATTGGTTGATGTCAACGTTCACCCCACAAAGCGGGAGGTTCGCTTATCTAAAGAAACAGAATTGAGTCGCTTGATTACCAGTGCTATTAGTAGTGTGCTTCTGAAAAATGACGTGAAATCTGATGCATTGAGTAATTTACATTCAAGTAAAGAAGATACACTGGTTGATCAACTTAAGTTTAATTTAAACAAAAATGTGGTAGAAACGAAAAGGCCAAATGCAGGAATTGCGGAAATTAATGAACAGCCTCCAGCAGAAATCAAACATATTCAGCATTCACAGTATGTGAATTTGGATATTCCGCGAGACGATGAACATTATCTCATAACTGCGACATGGGATGATAATGTTGTCAAGCAATGCAGTTTAACACCCTTTACTAGTAAAAATACTAATAATGAGATTATTTCAAGCGGTGATGAAGTGTTAGCAGCAAGCTTACCCGAGTTAAGTTTTGTTGGTCAAACCCCAATGTTTATTATTGCTGCTAATAATGATGATTTATACTTAATCGATCAGGTTGCAGCCAGAAGACTGCTTTCTTTTCAAAAAATCATCCGTGAACTTTCAAGCTCTAAAATCAACCAGCAGGGATTGCTGAGTCCTTTAATTTTAGAATTTGGCAACCTGGATTTTTTGCAAATAAAAGAAAAAATGGAGGACATCAAAAAAATTGGGATTTTTTTAGAAGATTTTGGTCAAGATACCTTTATTTTAAGATCATATCCCACCTGGTTGAAACAAAATATTGAGCATTCTATTCGCAAGATTTTAGACTTGTTTTTAAATATTGATCAAAGTAATTCTCAAAATTTAATTAAAAGAATAGCGGCCGATCAAGCTCAACGAGAAGTTTCGGGACGTAAAAAATTGACGGCTGCTGATTGTGGTGCAATTTTGACCAATCTGAGACAAATTGCTGATCCTTATCATGACGCTAAGGGGAATTTGGTAATTGTGCGCATCAGACAAAGTGATTTACGCAAAATGTTTAAGAGGAATAAATAAGATATGTATGAATACTTTCAGGGTGTTATTGTCACAATCAAACCTGATTTTGTAGTAGTTGATGTAAATGGAATTGGTTATAAAGTTTTTAGTCCCACACCTTATGCTTATCAAGAAGGACAAAAGGCGCGCGTTTTTATTGAACAAATTGTGCGGGATACCGGTATCACTTTATATGGCTTTCAGACTGAGGATGATAAGGGACTGTTTTTAAAGCTCCTAAGTGTAAGCGGTATTGGTCCCAAGTCTGCTTTAGCCATCATGGCGGCTGAAGATAGTAATTCATTAGCAAAAGCCATCGAACAGGGTGAAGTAAAATACTTAACCCGTTTTCCAGGCGTTGGTAAAAAGACTGCTTCACAAATTGTGTTGGATTTAAAAGGTAAATTAGGAAGCTTTGTTAAGAACGCAAATAAGACGGCTTCGGCAGAAGTATCGCCTGAATTAAATGATGCATTATTAGCATTATTAGCGTTAGGATATACCAAAAAAGAAGTAGATAGAATTACACCAGCTTTAATTGCAGAGGAAAAAACAACTGCGGATCAGTACATTAAAAAGGGATTGGCACTTCTCTTAAAGAAGTAAATCTTGTTATAATGAAAATGACATTTAAAAGGGAAGTGAAACAGGTGACAGAAGATAAAAATAATATTGTTTCTGGAGAAGTTCAAGGCCAAGAAGAAGAACAAGCTGAGTTTTCTTTACGACCCCAGTCATTAAATGAGTACCTGGGTCAAAAACGCGTTAAAAAAGAAATGGCAGTTTATATTAAAGCTGCTCAAAAAAGGGATGAGGCTCTAGACCATGTGTTATTGTATGGCCCTCCTGGACTGGGTAAAACAACATTAGCTTTTGTGATAGCTAACGAACTTGGTGTGCATTTAAAAAGTACAAGTGGCCCGGCGATAGAAAAAGCGGGCGATTTGGTTGCCCTTTTAACTGATCTCGATCCTGGAGATATTTTATTTATAGATGAAATTCATCGTCTTGCCAAGCCTATTGAAGAAGTCCTGTATTCAGCGATGGAAGATTATTATGTTGATATTGTAATTGGAGAAGGACAAACTACTCACGCCGTTCACGTTCCCTTGCCCCCATTCACGCTTGTTGGTGCTACTACTTTGGCTGGCCAGCTGTCAGCTCCCTTACGTGACCGCTTTGGTATAGTTGAGCATTTGCAATATTATACGGTTGAAGAACTTGAAAAAATAATTTCTCGTTCCAGCAAAGTTTTCAATATTGAAATTGAACCCCAGGCAGCACACGAATTAGCTCGCAGATCACGTGGAACTCCCAGAGTAGCTAATCGGCTATTAAGACGAGTAAGGGATTTTGCCCAGGTGAAAGGAGAAAAAGTAATTTCTTTTGCAACCACAGCAAGTTCTCTTCAACAATTGCAGGTTGATGAAGAAGGACTAAATCAAACAGATCGCAAAATTTTACGGGTAATTATTGAAAATTATCATGGTGGACCAGTAGGTATTAGAACTTTAGCTGCTAATACTGGCGAGGACGTGGAGACAATTGAATCCCTTTATGAACCATATTTAATGCAAAACGGGTTTTTATTAATGACACCCAGAGGCAGAATGGTGACAGAGAAGGCTTATGTTCATTTAGGCCTGCCGCTGCCAAACAAGTAATGCAATTGTTCGTTATTTTCTGTATAATAAATATTTAGACAATAATTAATTTTAATTTGAGGAGTGTAAAAGTGAATAATTTATTTTTAGCACAAGCAAATGGTGCAGGTAGTAGTATGTGGACAATCATAGTTTTTGTAGTTTTGATTGCTTTTATGTACTTTATCATGATTAAGCCACAAAAAAAGCAACAACAAAAGAAAATGGAAATGATGAACCAATTGAAAAAAGGTGACAATGTCATTATGATTGACGGTCTTCACGGCAAAATCGATTCAGTAAATACCAAGGATAAAACGGTTGTGTTGGATGCTGATGGCATTTACTTAACATTTAGTCGAATGGCTGTACAACAAATTTTACCAGCTAATACGGCAAGTGCTGAGCCTGCACCAACACCATCACCTTCTGATGACGCTGAAAAGCCAGCAGAAAGTGAACCTGCTCAAGCTTCAAAAGAAGAGCAAAAACCTGCTGCTCCTGCAGAAAAGCCAGCTGCAGCCAAACCAGCTGATGCAGCTGATGAAACTCCAGCTGATGGATCAAAAGAAAATTAAAACAATCTTAAGTGCCTTAGGGGCACTTTTTTGTTAGTAAAATTTATTTAGCTTAAAAAGTAAATATTGCTCAAAGCGCGAGTTTAACGGCAAAATAGTATAAAATGATGTTAGTGTAAAAAGGTATGAGAAAGGATTTTTTCATGAATAACATTCCAGTAATTATGATTATCTTTGGTGGTAGTGGTGATTTAGCGCATAGAAAGCTGTATCCTGCACTTTTTAATTTATATGAACAGGGCCTAATTCACGATAATTTTGCCGTAATTGCAACGGCTCGGCGACCATGGTCACATGATTTTTTACGCCAGCAAATATGCGATGCTGTGCACGAAACGCATGCTGAAGTAAACGAAAATGATTTAGTTGCTTTTGCTAGTCATTTTTATTATCAGTCACACGATGTAACCAACATTGAACACTATGAAACTCTGAAGAATTTGGCACAAGAATTAGATGATCGTTATAGTGCGCAGGGAAATCGTATCTTTTATATGGCAATGGCTCCCAAGTTCTTTGGCACAATCGCTGAACATATTAAAGATCAACATTTGACTAGTACCGGCTTTAAACGTATTGTTGTTGAAAAACCCTTTGGAAGAGATCTGGCAAGTGCAGAAGAATTAAATAAGCAGATTACTGCTTCCTTTGCTGAGGATGATATTTTTAGGATTGATCATTATTTAGGTAAAGAAATGATTCAAAACATTCTGCCTATGAGGTTAACTAATCCTCTAATTAAAAATATATGGAATAATCAGAATATCAAAAATGTTCAGGTCACTTTAGCAGAACAGCTGGGAGTCGAGGCTCGTGGCGGCTATTATGAAACTTCAGGCGCTTTACGTGATATGGTGCAAAATCATATTTTTCAGATTATTACCCTTCTGGCAATGCCGGAGCCAAAGGATTTAACCTCGCAAAGTATTCACGAGGCTAAGCAAAAACTTTTAGACAGTATGGTAATTCCGACAGAAGACGAGATTGCGCGTCATTTTGTGCGGGGGCAATATTTGGGTAGTGATGTTACCTTTGGGTATCGGCAAGAACCAAATGTTGCTGCCGATTCAAATACAGAAACTTTCGTTGCTGGAGAGGTTAAATTTAAAAAGGGTCCTCTTGCTGATTTGCCAATTTATTTTAGGACCGGCAAAGAAATGCGGGAAAAGAAAAACAGGATTGATATTGTTTTAAAACACATGTCTAATCAATACGGTAAAGCTCATTCAAACAACATATCAATTATAATAGATCCACAGATGCAAATTTTTATTACTATTAATGGTAAAAAAATTAATGAACCCGGAATTCGCAGGGAAAATCTAAGCTACGGCTTTACAAGTGAAGACCAAAAACAGGTACCAGATGGCTATGAGCGTTTACTGCATGATGTTTTTGTTAATGATTCAACCAACTTTACTCATTGGAGTGAACTAAAGAATTATTGGAAATTTATTGACCATGTAGAAGAAACATGGCAAAAAGAAAATGAAAATGGTCAAGAGCCAGAACAATACTTGCCGTACAGAATGGGTCCAAAATCAGCAAATAAAATTTTCGAATCAGCTACCGAGCGCTGGATTTATGAGTAACTTTGATGACGGCCTTTTACCACAAAATGACACTCACAGAAAGATTATTCACCTTGATATGGATGCTTTCTATGCTGCAGTTGAAACACGTGATCATCCTGAACTAAAAGATAAGGCACTGGTAATTGGTCAAGATCCCAGAAATTATCATGGCCACGGCGTTGTTGCTACGGCAAATTATATTGCTCGCCAGTATGGCGTCCATTCAGCTATGCCATCAATTAAGGCTTTAAAGCTCATACCGCCGGATAAACTGGTATTTAAGAGCCCTGATTTTAAAAAGTATCATAGTGCTTCTGCTGAAATTCATCAGTTGATGCATGAAATTACTGACAATGTTCAGTCTATTGCACTGGATGAAGCATATTTAGATGTTACTGAAAATAAGCTGGGATTAACTTCTGCTTTGCAAATCGCGATTGATCTGCAGGTAAAAATAAAAAAAGAAATAGGTTTAAATTGTTCTTTCGGCGTGACCTATAACAAATTTTTAGCAAAAATGGGTTCCGAATATTCGAAGCCTTTTGGTCGAACTATTATTTTGCCCCAAGAAGCTAAAGAATTTTTAGCCGTACAAAAAATTGCTCAGTTTCATGGTATTGGGCCTAAGACGCAAGCTAAGTTAGCTGAAATGGGTATCTACACGGGACGTGGGTTGCAAAAAATGCACGTTCGTGATTTAATAAAACATTTCAACCGCATGGGTTATTTAATGGCGGAACATGCAAATGGCATTGATTTGTCGCGGGTAATTCCTGATGATGAGCGTAATCGCAAGTCTATTGGGATTGAACGCTCGTATGAACCCAGTGTATACAATGAACAGACCGCTCTTACCAATTTGCGCAACTATGTTAATGATTTAGCTGACAAGTTAATTGAACGCAATTTTTATGCCAATACGGTTGTTTTAAAAATTCGCAATAGTAATTTTAAGACTGTTACGAAAAGGCGCAAGCTTGAACATGCTACTAATAATCCATTAGAATTATATGACGCAGCTAAAGATCTTTTTGAGCCCATTTCTAGCTCGTTTTTAAATGATGGTATCAGGCTTTTGGGGGTAACAGCTACAGATTTTACAGAGGCTGATTATGAAAATATGGATTTAGAATTATTTTCTCAATAAGAAAAAATTTTGTTAAAGTAAAACCGCTAAAATTAAGAAGGAGAATAGATATGAGTACTTTTACAGAGATATACCAAAAAATTACGCAATATGACACGATTATATTGCATCGTCATACCAGTCCTGACCCTGATGCTCTAGGCTCTCAGGCTGGACTTGCACGTTCTTTAAAACTGCAGTTTCCAAGTAAGAAGATCCTATGCGCTGGAGAAAATGATGAGGGTGATCTGGCTTGGATCAATCGTATGGATCAGGTGACTGAAAAGGATTATCAAGGAGCCTTGGTAATCACCACTGATACAGGAAATACTGCCCGCATTTCTAACAAATTATATAATAAGGGTGATTTTCTGATTAAAATTGACCATCATCCGGATGTTGAACCATATGCAGATATGAGTTATGTTGATGATCACGCTCCTGCTGCTTCACAGATTATTGCTGATTTCATTATTACTGAAAAAATGCCGCTGACTGCGGAAGTGGCTTATCCGCTTTATGCTGGTATTGTTGGTGATACAGGCAGATTTATGTATCCTGAAACAACGGACCACACTTTTAAAATAGCTGCTAAACTGGCAGCAACTGGAATTAATATTAATGAAATTGCTCGCAACATTAGTGACGTTACCTTTGAACAGGCAAAATTACAGGCCGTAGTTTTGGAATATATGAAAGTTGATTCCTGTGGTGCAGCCTATGCGATTTTATCCCAAGATACTCTGCATAAATTAGGTGTAAATTCAGAACAAGCTTCATGCACGGTTTCTACTCCTGGAAGAATTAAGGATATCATTGCCTGGAATGTTTTTGTGGAAAAGCCCGACGGCACTTATAGGGTTCATTATCGTTCAAAGGGCCCAGTAATCAATGAACTGGCAGCCAAACATGATGGTGGTGGCCACGCATTGGCAAGTGGAGCTAAAGCTAAAGATATAGCTGAAGTGAAGCAAATATTTGCGGAATTAGTTCAAGTAACCAAGGAATATCAAGAGGAACATGAATAACATTTTTGAAAACGAAAAGTTAAGTCCAGCACTAAGACAAGGTCTGAAAAAAATAAACTTTGTTAAACCGACTGAGGTGCAGGAAAAAGTAATACCTGTTTTACTGGCACACAAAAATGCTGTAGTACAGGCAGTTACGGGATCGGGTAAAACTCATGCTTTCTTAATCCCTGTAATGAATGAAATCAATGAAAAACTGCCGTATCCACAAGCAATTTTGACTACTCCTAGCAGAGAACTTGCTCAGCAATTATATCAAGTGACTCGTCAATTAAGGGATGCTGCCGGATTAAATATTTCGGTTGCCCAATTGGCAGGAGGCACTGATCGGGAACGCCAACTTGAAAAAATAGGTAGGCACAAACCACAAATTATCATAGCTACTCCTGGTAGGCTTCATGATTTTGTTGCCAAAAAGATTTTACCATTAGACTATGTCACAAATTTTGTCATTGATGAAGCTGACATGACTTTAGATATGGGTTTCTTGGGTGAAATTGACTTTATTGCGCAGAGATTGCCTCAAAATTGTGTTTTAACAGCTTTTTCTGCCACAATTCCTGTTAAATTAGCTAACTTTTTACGCAAGTATATGGCTAAACCAGAAACCATTATTGTAGATAATCCCACGGTTATTTCGCCAACAGTAAAAAATGATTTACTTGATGTCGGATCTAAAAATCGAAAGAAAATACTATATCAGTTACTAACAATTGGTCAGCCTTATTTAGCACTTATTTTTGCTAATACCAAGCAAACGGTAGATGAATTAACTGAGTTTCTTATTAAACAAGGGTTAAGAGTTGCTAAAATTCATGGCGGCATTACTGAACGTGAACGAAAAAGAACCATGAGAGAAGTAGAAGCTGGACAATTTCAATATGTCGTAGCCACTGACTTGGCCGCGCGGGGGATTGATATTGCAGGTGTTAGTCTAGTCATTAACTTTGAAATTCCGCGTGAATTAGAATTCGTAATTCATCGTATTGGTCGAACCGGTCGCAACGGTATGAGTGGCCACGCCATTACTCTAATTCGTGAAGAAGAAATGGATCAGATTTTTAAATTAGAAAATATGGGAGTCCATTTCGATTTTGTGGAAATAAAAAATGGGGCTATAGTAGCACGTAAACATTATCATAGCCGTAAAACAAGGCAGTCGTCTTCTCAAAGTCTTGATAATAAGATGCGTGGCTTGGTGAAGAAAGCCCAAAAGAAACGTAAGCCTGGCTATAAGAAAAAGATTAAACGTGCCATCCAACTAGATAAGGCGCAAAAGAATAAAATTGAGCAACGTAGTAAAATTCGTAAGGCAAAGCGCCAAAGAAAAATGAAGCGTAACAATCAATCTTAATTCTAAAAATAAACTACATTTAGTTTGATTCAAATGATTGATGCAAACGACTAATTTCTGGTTTTAATCCAAATTAGTCGTTTTATTTTGCTTTGCAAAATACAAAGAATGGATTTTGTTTTAATAATACTGTTAGTCTTTAAAAATAACGCCATTATTTTCAAAGAAAGTATTGCTTGTCATAACCATTATTGCTATACTTATGGCACCATAAGTAGGAGCGATGAAAATGAAATTGACAAAAACTGAGGAAGTTCTTGTTTTTGAGCTATCAAGATACAGCGTGGAAAAGTATACTGTTACTAAATTTTGTCAGAAATTAGACATTAACCGTGGCGCTTTTTATAGAAGATACAGTAATATTTGTGATTTATTTACTTCAGTCTTAACTTTGCAAACCAGACGAGCCTTACGCAGTGTGGGCAATGAATCAATGGATCGAATGTTTTATCGCATGTTGAAAAAAATTAAAGAAAATAAGACTTTTTATGGCAATTTGCACAGAATTGCCAAGGATCCGCCATTATTTTATCGCGTGTTAAGAAAAGAATATGCTTTAGCCATAGAGAATTATATGCGACCTAGAGGACCATTTTCGGTGCGTAAAGTTGAACTGGTAGCAAACGGAATATACGCTATTATATTCAATTGGGTTGTTGACGAATGCAGGCATGATATTAGGGATGTTTATCAAAGTATTCATTTGTTACTAACACATATA
Source organism: Lactobacillus melliventris (assembly GCF_042679465.1). Taxonomy (NCBI): domain Bacteria; kingdom Bacillati; phylum Bacillota; class Bacilli; order Lactobacillales; family Lactobacillaceae; genus Lactobacillus; species Lactobacillus melliventris. The sequence continues at coordinate 181,362 of NZ_JBHTMT010000005.1, forward strand.
GAGCAAACAATAAGACGGACTGAATAAGCCCCTTTTGCTAGTGTTTTACTGGTAATAATAATTTTTTGCAAAAAAGACTTGCAAAAAAGAAAAATACTTGCTAGTATTAATAACTGTCGTCGGGCAATGAGCCGCAAGGCGGGAGCACGAAGACAGCGTAAAAAAATCAAGCAAAAGCAGTTGACAAAAGTCAATTGTTTTAGTAAGATAATAAACGCTGTCCGGTAAGACGGCAAAAATAAGTCAGAAAAAAGTGCTTGACAAAAGCAAAAGAATCTGGCAAAATAAAAAAGCTGCTTTAGCAGCAGGTAGTACCTTGAAAACTGAACAATGTTTTCGCAAAAATGTG